>JBCBQE010001143.1:0-2122 GCA_039820385.1 Cyanobacteria bacterium J06635_10 | reverse complement strand
GCTTAATATCAAAAATTTAGTCTGTAAACAGAATAAAAATATTATTAGATATTAAGCCGCTTTATTGCCGCAAAAATCGAAAAACACTTGTCTTTTTTTATTTTATACATTAAAACTTGAACGATTTGTCCTCGATCAAAAGCATTGGCAACCGACTTAATCACAGTTGATTATCTTTCAATTGCTTGAATGAGCATCAGAAATAATACTGAATATAACTTAAAAATAAGACTATGTATAATAACGCGAACGGCAATTTTTATATATAAAAGTCATTCATTAATTATATTCATACCGTTGATATTCCCTAGTCTAAAGACATGAAAAATTTTCTTTGACTCTCCACAGTGTGTCTCACGGTCGCGGTTTAATTTTTATCTACGTATCTGTTCAATTTCCTACAAATGAGAGCACTAAGCTGAGGAGGCTATGGAACTGTGAGTAGTCCATTGCGATGGATCGTAAATAATTAAGTCATCTTTCGGCAGAGGAAGTTTTAAACCCAACAATTGCGCTAAGTGTAAAAATATGAGCTTTCCCAGAATCCTAATAATGAGTAAACTTATTTTATCTATTAAGCAAAAAATACGTTTCTAGACAAGTTCCATAAACTGAGTTTGGAACTGCTGTAATAATAAAAGTATTTATGTGCTGTACCTTGATTTTTTGCTTTTATTTTTATATGTACAAAACCGATATTTTATGAGTAATTCTACTTCAACCTCAGTATTTAGATCCACAAAAACCTGGATGTGGCAGGGCTTTCCCATTTGCTATCAAACTCAGGGTACTAATGGATCTGCTGTTGTCTTGATACATGGCTTTGGTGCTTCTTGGGGACATTGGCGAAAAAATATACCAGTTTTGGCAGATAATTGTCGCGTTTACGCTATTGATCTAATTGGGTTTGGGGCTTCAGCTAAACCCAAACCAGGTGAAGAAATTGCTTACACGTTTGAAACCTGGGGACAGCAGATTGCTGATTTTTGTCGCCAAGTGGTAGGTGAATCTGCTTTTCTGGTGGGAAATTCTATTGGTTGTATAGTAGCAATGCAGGCAGCAGTAGATAATCCAGAAATTGCATTAGGTGTGGCACAGCTTAACTGTTCTCTAAGACTCTTGCACGAACGGAAACAAGCAGAGTTACCGTATTATCGGCGTATGGGAGCACCAATACTACAACGGATACTATCTATTAAGCCAATTGGCGAGTTCTTTTTTAACCAAATTGCCAAACCCAAAACCGTGCGTTCAATTTTGCTGCAAGCTTATCCTTCGGGTGAAGCTGTTACAGACGAATTAGTAGATATTTTAATGACACCAGCGGGCGATCCTGGTGCTGCTGCAGTTTTTTTAGCCTTTACAGCTTATTCTAAAGGTCCGCTAGCAGAAGATCTTCTACCTGTTCTCCCCTGTTCAACTATTATTTTATGGGGAACAGCGGATCCTTGGGAACCAATCGAACTAGGTCGAGAACTCGCGGAATTTCCGCAAGTCATAAAGTTTATCCCTTTAGAAGGAGTAGGACATTGTCCCCAAGATGAAGTTCCAGAATTAGTCAATCCAATTTTACAGGATTGGATTTTGGAGCTTTCTTCTAAATTAGATTGAATAACAGTTTTTGATAATTACCAACTTTTATAACATACAAAACCTTTCACAAAAGTACCTCTCCAGTATTTTAGAGAGGAAATAAGTTGGCATATTAATTAAGTAGAAAAATAACGGTTGTGACCGCGACGGTTACATTTATCTACAGAATTTACGATAATTAGTTAACTCTACTCATCCCATAGATATATAGTAGTTACCCTAAAACTATCAACAGATTATTATCGCAGACATAAAAATCTCACCCTGCTAGTTGTCATTTGCGCGACAATTATAACAATGGGATATCATCAGAAGATTCAGGAGCAGAAAGTTTATTCAACCAATCTTCACCTAATTGAATAGTAATATCGGAATTCAGGCTGCCGGTACTTTCTACCCGCACTTCCCCAAATCCTAAAACGCTGCGAACTGATTCGGCGCTGTTTTCGTCTCCTTGTTGAGCAACAATGCGGGTTGATTTTAAAGGTTGACTCCAGCTTTTTGCAACAAAAATTCTACCGTAACCAGC
>JBCBQE010001142.1:0-2129 GCA_039820385.1 Cyanobacteria bacterium J06635_10 | reverse complement strand
GGGATATTAGAGTTTTTTACACCTTCCGAATCCTTGAAACGAGTGGGAGGATTAGATCAACTTAAACAATGGGTGCAGTTGCGTCAAGATGCTTTTACCGAAGAAGCGAGACGTTATGGTATACCCATTGTTTAAGTTGATCTAATCCTCCCACTCGTTTCAAGGATTCGGAAGGTGTAAAAAACTCTAATATCCCGGTTTGACGAATAGTTTGCTTTTTCTCCGCCAAAACACCGCTAATATCAGACTCATTTACCTGCTGTTTCGCTGCCAAAGCTTTCGCCAAAACTCGCTGAATTCTAGTTCGACTCAATCCCTGACAAGCTTTAACTAACTGCTCCCGCGCCAAACCTTCCAGTTTCAGCTTTTCGGGTACCACCAATTGTTCAACTAAATAATTAATCTGCTCTACATCGGGTAAGGGAAAATCAACTACCGTAACTTCCTCTTTCAACTCTGCGGGTATTTCCAAAGTATGACTAGTGATAATAATAGACTTGCGACTGCGCTTTAATTCCCGCGCTAAATTTCGCAATTCTCTCACAATCGGCGCACTCTTTTCTGTAGTCGGATTTTTAATATAAGGGTGCAAATCCCGCAGCACAAACATCACCGATTTTTGTGCGTCAGTCTTACCAATACGAGCCAGCGCCGCCATTACCGAGCCTTTATCAGCACCATTGTCACTCCAACCCCGCACCACATCCCAAAACAACACCTGACGCGCTGGTTGGGAAAGCGAAGCAACTTTAAACAACACCTCTTCTAAAGGCTCTTCCTCCACTGCGATCGCATAAATTAGAGGATACCGCGCTCGAATCATCAAATCTATTTGCGAAACTTGTTCAACATAAGGAATCTCCTTACTTTCACTTGCTTTAATTTCATGAGAATTAGCCATTACACCGCTACCCCGACTTAATTAAGTCTATCGGAGAACATTTGTACTTATCAGCTTATTCGTTTTCCACCAAATTGCCAATAGCTTTCCCAAGAAAACTTAATATTATCTCAAAAGTTTTACAATTGATTGGAGAATTGGGAATTAAGAGTTAGGAGTTAGGAGTGAGTAGTGAGTAGTTAGTGGTTAAAAATTATCTCTCCCTCTCTCCCTCTCCCCATCTCCCCATCTCCCGCTCTCTTTGATAAACCAAGCTAATGTTAAAAAAACTATTGCGACACTGTTTTACAATCATCATCTTAATATCCATGGCAATCGGATTCACCACCCAAGAATCCACAGCCATGCTGCGGCAACATCACGATGCACCGGGAGTTTTACGCTATCATTCCCAGGTATCTATCAAAGATAAGCAAGGATATACTTGGCAAGTATTGCTATTCAAAAAGATTAATCCTGGTGCCAAGCAAGATTTAAATTTAAGATTAGTAGGCTTTCCTGGTGTCTTTGAATTTTTCCATCCTCATTCTTTAGAAATAGTCGCCGCATCAGGTAAATTACTCAGTGCCTCTGATGTTTTCGCTACTTCATCGCCAGCGCCAAATGTAGGAGAATATAATTTAACTGATGTTTTACCGAAATTAACTGAAGTTGAATCACTGCAATTAAATTTACCAATATCCGGGAAAAAAAATCAGATTTTAGAAATTCCCAAAGCTGTTGTAACTGAATGGCAATTATTAGTGACTGAAATTGATTGATTTATTAGTAGCAAGTAACACTACAATTCGCTCATGCATTGATCTCGAATGCGGTTAGAATGCATGAAAATAAAGAAAGAATGTATTCCAAACGACCAGATGAAGATTTGGAGTTCAAAATTCACAAAATTTATTGTCCCAGAGTTGACAATTACAATATGCTGCCCCTATCGGAGTACTGAAGATGCCGATCGACTCAAAAAATATTGCGGACGCTCCACTCAGTGCGCTACCAATAATCTGAACATTATTTACTTGAATCACATGTTTCTATTTACACAGAATTCGCTATAATTAAATTCATGAATATACTTACATTTATTCAAAATATGTTTTGATAAATACTGCACAAACTCTTGAGTATAAGTGACTATTGTCACTAAATAAAAAGGCGTTGCTGAATCGTAATATGAAATTATGATTTCACATTGCAGAAGACGTAACACTGTTACGTCTCTACACAGGTT
>JBCBQE010001141.1:0-2130 GCA_039820385.1 Cyanobacteria bacterium J06635_10 | reverse complement strand
AGTTTGACCTGTTTTGTAAGCTAAGTTTTTAAGTCTAAGCCAGACTAACATCGCGCAGGCTATATGATTTCTTTGAAGACGTTCGCGAAGCGTGCCGAAGGCATACTTTGCGACATTGACATGATTCACTCCTCTATTTTCCAGCGGACTTTACACACCTGTTGTGTAACATCAGTAGAACTTTGAGATAAATCGTTAGTTGCGACATAATCCGTTCTGTCGGTAGAGACAATAACCAAGGATTTGTTTCACTTTTTTACTAGCAGGGAACCCTTGAATCTTTATAATTTTACCACATTCTAATTCTTCATCATTCCATTCTAAAAATTCAATATTTTTATATTTCTCTTTACCAAAACTATCATCAACTAAACGATTGGTTTTCAAAGGACAATAGTAAATTTTATCTAAACTATCGATGTAAAGCATTAAACTTTTGACTGCATACCACGTATCCATTTAAACCATATCAAAAGGCAGATTCCGTTGATATACAAGACCTAGCAGCATATTTTTAACGTGGTCAACTTTGATTAAACCATCATTATCAGGATTAAAAATTCGTTAGCGAAGCGTGTCCCTTCGGGACATTAATCTATTACCCAAAAATTTAATGTTTTAGGATTAACATATATACAGCTTACTATTCCAATTCCTCTAACAAGACCGTGTTCATTACCACTATATTGTTTTCTAACTATTTCTATTTCGGAGGAAAATCTCTTATCTACGACCGTATCATCAAATAGAATATAAACATCATCATCAGTGACTATTAAATATGCAGGCATTATCCCAAAGTAAGCGAGGAGTTCATTTTTCGTTTTTTAAATAGTAATTTATTTTGTCATGACTAATATTTTCTAAATGTTCTGCTAAGTTAGTCATCGTATAGTTAATTTGGCTACTAAGTAAATTATGGCAATAATTAAGTTTAGTAAATCTCATTGCAAACCATTTTTTATGCACCCTAAAATTATTTTCCCACAAACTTAATTCTGGGATTTACTTAATTAATTACTATTAACAATTCTAAAAAAGGCTGATTTCATCAATGTTTGCTTACAGTATATATGAACTATTTAATAGCGATAGGCTCAGCCGACACCGAAGGTGTATCGCAATGTGACAGTTGCGTAAGTCCTGAGAATGTCTGCCAGTACCACAACCTATATCAAGAATTTTTACTTGTTTGTTATACTCAATTTCTCTTTCAATAAAATCGCACTCTCCAATAGTTCCTTGAGTAAAACTTTCTTTCTCGTAATTATTTGCGTAATTTTCAAATAATTCTTCATACCACTGCTTTCTATTTGCTTTTCTATCCATATATAAATTACTAATTACAAATTAACCAAATAAGTCAAATTCCTCAATCATCATATATTCAATTCAAACCCCGAAATTTATACTTAAGTAGATTCTCAAAATTCTCTTTAGTTTCAGCATCTAAATTATCCCAAATTCGGGGATGGTTTTCTTTGGCGTAATGAATAATATCTTCTACTTCAGCCTCGCGAATGAAAGATAAATCAATTGTTTTATCCGTCATTAAGTTTAGAATTTGCTGGTATTGTTCGGGAGTTAGTTTCATATAGCCGCTTCCGTTTCTTATTAATGTATATTCTTCCACAAATTAAATTGAATCATAACTCTGCCAGAAATTTAACTTCCCGACTTGAAGGCGCGAAGTTAATGATTCCTGTAAGTTCGGGTAGTGAATAGCCAAAGTTAGCCAATTGCACTTTTCTATATTTATATTTAGAGCGAGGTAAATTATATTGCATTAGTATTTTAGATACTTATAAGAGTGCGCTTTTACTGATAGAAGCTTCATTAAAACTGCTTTATCCACCCAAGTTTCATTATCCCTGTAAAGGTAATATATATAACCTAGATTATTAATAAATATAAATTGTACGTAATTTAGGTTGCCTGCTCCAGATAAAACTATACAGAAACAACAGGTAATTTCACCGATGTGAGGAGTCGCCCATGCGTTTGTTTATCACCTGTGTGCTGCTGATTGTTGTCGTCGCCCTGACGGGCTGCACCCTCGGCAACGCAGATGACGAACAACCTGAGGCGACTGCCACACCACCAGCCGAACCCGTAGCGGATCTACCCACT
>JBCBQE010001140.1:0-2146 GCA_039820385.1 Cyanobacteria bacterium J06635_10 | reverse complement strand
TGAAACTTGCTCTCTCACCCAAGCCCGAAAAGCTCTAGTTGTAGCCATTTCCCCATTGATTTTAGTTTCCTGAATAAACCGAGGAATTTCCTTTACAGGTACTGTTGTAAAAGTAGGGCTTTGTTCAACTTCTATATATTGCCCATGATTAAGTACATAGATTCGTAACAAGCTGCCATTAAAACGCCAAAATTCCGGAACACCAATTGCAGCGTAAATTTTAAACTTGTCTACTTTTGGTTTGGAATATTCTACTTCCAACACTAAATCTGGTGGTGGATCGATATTTAAATCTATGTTTTCTTTATTTCTAACCCGGTATTCATTTTGGATGTAGTAGCTGCTATCTGGCTCCCCACCTCGTTCCAAATCATCTCGCGTCAACGTTAAAGAGCCAGAACGTTTGTACTCTTTACCGATTTCTTCGCACAACGCAACAACAAAACCTTCAATAACGCGATTTGAGTTTTCATGTGGCATATCTGGAGCCATGATTTCTAATAGCCCGTTTTCGTAGGCTAATCTGGTGTTTCTTGAGCTTCCCATGTCAGCCAGCATGGCTTTGAAGGTTTGCCAGCTAATATTTTCAAGTAAAGTTCTCGTTTCTGCTGGTGTTGATATTGCCACCATTTTGAAAATACCTCGCTTAAAGTGGTGATTCGTAACGGGTACCCATGATTTTAGACATAGGGTTAATCCAAAATCTGTGGAGGATGCGTTTTGGGGTTCGTGAATCTACACCCCAAACTTTCCGCAAAATCCAAAATCGAATGACGGCTTTACCCTTCTCAAGGATTACACAATCGCCGTGGGTGAGGTAAAAGCCTGATGAAAAGCAGCATACAGAAGATAAGTAATAAATATTTCTCAATTTCCCAAAAAAAATTTTTCAAAAATGATAATTTGCTGAGTCTAAGTGGGTAAGTTACATCTAGAACACAATAATTAATCCCCACCTAAAGGAAACACTAATGAAAACCGAACTTAAAGCAAAGTTTTTACAAAACATCCTCCGTAAGAAAAAAGAAAACGAAGGTTTTACTCTTATTGAATTATTGGTTGTAATTATTATTATCGGTATTCTTTCGGCTATTGCTTTACCTTCTTTCTTGAACCAAGCGAATAAAGCGAGACAGTCGGAAGCAAAAACACTTGTTGGCTCAATGAACAGAGCGCAGCAAGCCTATGCTCTTGAAAATACTGCATTTGCAAGTAATGATGAGATTGGTAAGTTAGGTATTGGTATAAAAACACAAAGTGAGAACTATATATACGCAATTGATGGTAGCGGTAGTGCAGTTACGAACCAAGCACGACCAGTAAAAGAGAAGGCTCCGATTAAAGCATATGTTGGTGGAGTCATGATAGGAACTATAAAAGCCACAAGTGAATCTACTAGTTTGGCTATTTTATGTGAAGCCGATCAAGCCTTGGTTGCTGATAACTCATTAAACGGTGAGCAAAAAGCTACTTTCACAGGAGATTCTCCGACTTGTCCTACCGATTACAGCGATGCATCTAAATAAGGTGTTAAATCTAGAACTCAACAATGATTGTATAACTTAATTAAGAAAAAATATGATACTCAAATGATCACTTTTAAGTGGATAGTATCTTCTATCCACTTAATTTTAATTTATATGGGTTAGTAACAAACAATTGCTTCAATAATTCTATAGTTTCATCAAGATATACTTTCTATGATTGCTGATTTAGTTGACTGGCATTACCAAGCTCATCAATATATAATTCAAGAAAAATACCAAATGGCAGTAAATCTATACTCCGAAGCAATTGCTGCTGAGCCTAATATTAAATCACATTACTGGCATTTAGGTTTAATTTTACTTTTGCAGGGACAAGAAGCAGAAGCTCAAATGACCTGGATGCTGCCTTTAACAGAGGTAGAACCAGAGGAAATAGAGTTTTATACAAATCAACTAATTCAAGTTTTACAAACCGAAGCAGAACGACGTGAAACAAAAGAAGACTATTCCCTTGCTTGGGTAATTCGTCAGCATATTCGAGAAATTAATCCTGCTAACATTAATAACTTATTAAAGCTCATTCAACTTTATATAAAGCAAGAAAATTTAGAAGATACAACGTTAGATGATTTAGAAGCTCAAATATTGCCAAATCATCT
>JBCBQE010001139.1:264-2156 GCA_039820385.1 Cyanobacteria bacterium J06635_10 | reverse complement strand
CCCCATAATCGCAGCCACAATGAAAATGCACCAGGAATCAGACGTAATGCTGATTCTAATCCAGTAAAGGTAATATATATCGACTGTATTTGGTGACTTCCCCACCAAGGAGAATATTCTTTAATTTGTAAATAACTGATTCCTTCTTTGATAGGGTAAAAGTAGTTATGTATTTTATGTATTAATAAGGGAAACAGGTACAACGAAAATAAAAAACTAACAATGCTAAAAATTCCCGGGGAATAGCAAATCCACAGAAAAGATAGAAATCCCATAAGCATTACAGTAGCGGGAAAAAAGGAAAGTATAGTACTTGTTAAAGTCATAAATTTAGATACGGTAGTTGCTTCAATTATTTATGCAATTTTTAATACCAGTAGGATTGAAAAGCTAATAATTTACCCGGATTTTGGATATTAAGTACTAATCCCAAATCCTTCTTCTATAGGTATAAATCCGGAATATCGATACATTTGATTACAATTTATTTAAATTTAGTACACATAATATTATGATGAAATTAAAATGCTATTAATAAAACTAATTTTTTTTAGGGTCGTAGCTGGCAAAGTATGGTAGTAGCGATCGCGCCAACTCAAATTCTAAATAAAGCTAGAGTCGCAATGACGGGCACTCATAATATTTTTTAGAAGAAAAAATTCTTATGGGAACCCTTGACGATATATAATTAATTTTGGAAGAGTATTTATGAGGTAACTCAGAAGCTACTGTAACTTCCGGTTGTAAAAATCGCGTTATCGTCAAAACGGTAAAAATAATTTTTTGCTAAAAGACAGGGAACTATGAATACCCAATGAATCTGGAGCTTTATCGGAATTGTAATAAGTTCCGTGCATCATATCCCAAAGCTTCAAATTTGCACCGTAGTTGCCTACAATACAATTCCCCGAATGATGCCAAGCATGTTCTTGAGGTAAAATCAACCACGGCGATAAACAGCGATATAGCCAAGAATTCGGTGTTGGATTAAAACTACTGTGTCGCCATAAATCCAAAGCCGAACTTAAGCTGACTCCTAGAATATACCAATTGGGTTCTTGCAGTACATATATAAACAAAGAGTGAATCCATAGGTAAACTATGAAAAAACTCGTCCATAAGGTATTACGAGAAGTTCCTACCACATCCATTTCAGTTACGGTATGATGCACTTGATGCACAAACCACATCTGCCGAGTATGAAATAGTCGATGATTCCAATAGTAGAGATAATCTACAAATACAAAACTGAGCAGGAAAGCGGCAATAGGATAAAGGGTTATACAAGCATGAGCATGAGGGAGCAACAAGCGGTAAAGTTGAAAAACGATCGCGATTTGAAAAAATGGAATGGCAATTCCCTGAAAAAACAACCCAATAACGTCTAATAACCAATCCTCACGACTCTTTCGAGCGAGCAAAGAGAGTTTGTTGCGATTTGTAACGGTTAGTGCTAGAAGAATTACGAACGTAAAGAAAACTAACATATTAATAAATCAGTTTCAATTTATACGATTTTTAGGCGATTTAATAGTTATACTTTTTCTCAGGTTCTACCTGGGAATTTTTTGGAAGTGGCAGCGCCACTTCTTTTTTTGTTAATGCTCCTTGTTTCTAAACCCAGAATTTCACCTCGACTAATTTATCGGGAAGTTTTCGTGGATCTTTCCTTGCTGCGATTTGATTGCGGATAGACTCGACAAAAATATGGATGGTATCAGCGGGAGTATTTGCAAACTGGGCACCATACTTTTCGATTACTTGCCACTGAATCTTTAAAGCCTCAACATCTTGATGGATAATATACTGTGCGGTTAAGAATACAAAGGGTTTCGCCAGTTTATTCCAAATTCCATAGTTATAAGTCACATCGGTGTAAACTAAGGTTGAGC
>JBCBQE010001139.1:0-254 GCA_039820385.1 Cyanobacteria bacterium J06635_10 | reverse complement strand
CGTTTCGTTACGATATTCAGCCTTCACGCAACCGTTGCGTCTTTCTACAGTCATTTCCAACTGTTGTTGACTTGGTTTACGAAAAACTCCAGGATGAACAGAAGCAGTATGAGGAATATCGATAAAATTTTCGACGCAGTTGGTAACGTTATTCTCGAAGCGATTGATTACTCTTACAGTTTCCCATCCCGGTTGTTGGTAAAAAGGCATTGTAAAAGGTGCAAATTCTTCAGAAGGGTTTAAAGATAATCGCA
>JBCBQE010001138.1:1824-2158 GCA_039820385.1 Cyanobacteria bacterium J06635_10 | reverse complement strand
CCCCGTTACTATTGAGTACAAAGAAAATATGGGAGGAGCATCACTGAATTATGAAATTGTCAAACATCAACCCTATAACAACTTTGGCAATCCTGATGGAAGAGATAACTCGTGGAATGCAACCTTTTATAATTGGAACGGAAAAGGAAATCCAATTATTGATGATAATCACAAGATTGGTACTGTGAATTTAGGTGGAAATATTCGTAGTGATGGAACATGGGGAATGAGCGCTCAAAATTGGGGTACTGGTTCACCTGCTCCTGAAGTTCCCATTGATAATTTTGCTATGCACGCTTATACACGAGTTAAGTTAACCGCAGGACATAATTAT
>JBCBQE010001138.1:0-1814 GCA_039820385.1 Cyanobacteria bacterium J06635_10 | reverse complement strand
ATAATTATAAAGTCAGGCTGCGCTCAGATGACGGTTATCGGATGTGGGCACATAAACTGGATGGTAATCCTTTCAACATCACAGAAAATGCACTAGGTGGTAAATTTTTAAGTGATGCTTATGGTGGCAAGGAGTTTACTTTTGTTGCACCTGAATCGGGAACATTTGATTTTCATGCTCAAATGTTTGAACGTGGTGGAGATGCCTTGTTTGATTTAAGTGTGAAAGATTTGACAGCACCACCCCCACCGAAGGGTTATTATGGTGAACTTAATACATTTAGTGAGTCCCAATGGGATCAACAGAGTGGTGATAATACTCAATTTGAAGCTAATCCATTCGGTGGTGGTGGAGATCAAAGGTGGAAAACTGATCCCCGAATTGAGCAGATATATACTGATTTGTCTAACACCATTTTTGGTTATCGTGTTGCCATGACCGCAGGATATGCTTATGACCAAAGTTACTACAATGGTCTTAACAACAAATGGCACGCTGGTCTTGATATGGGTGCAGCTAATGGTACTACGATTAAAGCTGCAATTGGTGGTTCTGTTGCATGGATCGACGGTTCAGCAGATGGATACGTCTTTGTAGGCATTAATTCTGATGATGGTCGTCAATGGGTGTATGGACATTTAAAATCTAGAAGTGGTCTGTGGGATGGCAAACGTATTAATGCGGGAGATACTGTTGGTTTAATTGGTTACTATAGTGGTAAGCCACACTTGCATCTAGAGGTACGAAATAGTCATGCTTCTGGTAGTACAGGAGGAGCTATGACAAATCGGAGTAAATTATTAAATATAACTGTCAGTCCACTTATGGCTTATTGGCAATGGAGAAACCGTAATCATTAATATTACCTGGTTTAGTTAGAAGAAGAGAAGAAGAGGGAATTTTATTTAGCAATGGTATATATACAGGAATTGGATAATCCAAGCTCAACTCACATAAGTTAGAGGGTGGGGTTTAGCATTGCTAAACCCCTACGAAATACCTGTTTTAATGGTAAATCCATGGCGCGATCGCTCGCTAAAATAAAAGTAACTAGTATCTGTAGGATTCAAAACTGTCCGCTACGGGGAAAATAAGGGTTTTGGAGGCAAAAAAACAACTGCTGCTTCTAATTAATCACCCTTCCCCAAATAACAATGACAATCGGGTTTTTCAATCAAGGACTCCATTAAACTATTAATCGCAACTGCCGCTAATAAGCCCCTACCAATAGTACCAACGGTGGTAATATAATCTACACCAGAAGCCATTAACCGCCGTTTGGCTGCTGGAGCATGACTAAAGCCGATGGGCATTCCGATAATTAAAGAAGGTTGTAGCAGTTTTTGCTCGACAAGTTTTAAAGCAGATATTAACACTGATGGCGCATAACCGATAATAGACATCTCCGGTAATTAAACATGTGCATATTCAAACCCTTGTAGAGAAGTTCTTAGGAAGCATCTCTACATTCTTTTCCAGAGATTTCTAATAATATTAATTAGCCTTTAGACTTTTCAATCATAGAGAGCCATTCTTCCATCTCAAGAGGTTGCTGCCAATTAAACATGAGTACTGTAAATTCATCAAGTTGCTGCTCGTTTAACTGTTGGAGTTGACTAACTATTTGTGGCGTGAGAGACGAGGCACCAAACTTAGCCCGAATTATATTACTTGCGGATTCAATCTTACCTTTTAACTTACCTTCTAATTCACCTTTTAACTTACCTTCTAATTCACCTTCTACTTTGCCCTCTAACCTAGCTTTGTTAATTTCAGCTTCATACCAAGCATCGATTTCTTGCATCGTTTTCATA
>JBCBQE010001137.1:0-2158 GCA_039820385.1 Cyanobacteria bacterium J06635_10 | reverse complement strand
TGAGAGAGGGGGTAGAGGGGGAGAAATTTTATAGGTAATCTTAGAACGGAATGGGAGTATTAGCTAATCCTCTGATTCCGATTGAGGATGAAAATTGCACCGATTGAAAGGCACTGATGACTTGCAATACAGGGGTTTTCACTAAGACACCCCTCTCCAAAGTATCGGAGAGGGGAAGGGGAGTAATTTCTTATACTCAACTGAAATTCGCCATATAGAATACATCAAGACTCTGCAATAGGTTATTTGTTCGTTAAAGATGAAAAACTTTCAAATTTCGACAAGCCACTTGCGTTTGCGTATTTTGGTTGTGTTTTTAATTGGTGTAATTATGGCTCTTGCATTTGGCTGCCCGATTACTTTAAGTAAAACCCCCACAAGAGACAAGTTTTCCTGGCCCTTTTTATCGACATCCATTTGGAATATGCCTGTAGGTTCCAATGCGCGTTATGTCAAGGCAAATATTGGTAAATCAAAGCAAGCAGCGGCTGATGAGGAATATTTTTTTCAGCTGAAAGATAAATATCCCTGGCGTGCAGTTTATGCTCCTGGGGCTTGGGGTGAGGGGCGCTGTACTGGTACAAAATATATGGATATTGCCTTACCGATTCCCGATGATTTAATTATTCCAGACGCGACAAAAAAGCCACATTATACACCAAACAACGCTTCAGCCTTCTTGATGCCAGATGGTAGAACATTAGTACAACTTTCACCTTTGGCTCGTTGTGAGAAGAAAGGATCGATATACGGTTGGCGGTATCACAACGTAGATATCTATGGAGAAGGAATAGGCGGCGCACACTTTGGCTCTGGATTATCTTCCATTGGTGGTTCAATTCGTAAAGGCGAACTCACAAACCGTAAACCGATTCGTCACGCCTTAAAAGTAGTAATTTGGGCGAAAAAATATCTGTTTTACGATGATAAAATACGCGGATATCGCTGGCCAGCAAATCGTGCTGATAATTATGCAGCAGAGCGTTATGGTGGTACTAATCATGCTTTAGTACAGGGTTCATTGCTAGCGATTCCGCCAAAAATTACAAAGAAAAGTTTGAATTTACAAACACCAGCAGGTAAAAAGTTATTTGATGCGTTGCAAAATTATGGTGCATATGTGGTAGAAGATTCAAGCGGAGATGCTCACTATTTTGCAGTGGAAAAAGGAGTTACCAAGGAATTTCGTAGGAAATATGGGTATGATTTCAAGACTAGAAGCGGCAAGTTTTACGATGATTTTATGAAATTATTTCAGGCGTTGTACATTGTGGATAATAATAGTCCGAATAGTATTGGTGGTGGTGGAACTCCTCGTGTAGCCCTTGCGCCACGGATTGGGAATTAACAATTTATACCTCTCTTAATTGACGTAGTTTTCTCGTAGAGTACCTCTTCCTTTTTGAGGGGAGAGGTTTTAAGTAATCAGTAATATTGTGGTGCAAGATGTGTGTATTAAAACAATAATAATTACATCGCAGTTACATTTTTTTGAATTATTCTGGTAGATTTATTATGGATTTTTAATGGTAGTTTGATTGGAAATATTTAGGTTTAATTTGGTAATGATAATATACTGTTAGCAAAGTGGATTGATTTAGCTAAAATGCAGCTTGATGAGTTATTTGAGGATGGTGAACAGCGCTATAAATTCTGTCAGGCACTTGAAGATGCCTTCCTTGATATTGGAACACTTGAGCGGGTAGTTAATTTTGGGTTGAATCTGAATTTGAATGCCATAAATCATCCAAATAACTTGAAACAGGCCGTATTTGAACTGGTTATGTGGGCTAAATCTTACGGAAAATTACAAGAACTGATAAATGCAGTATGTCATTGTGAATATGGGAATCCAGGAAATCCAAAGTTAAAACCATTTTGTCAACAATATTCGCAACCCCAACCCGTAAAAGAAGCGGTACAAGAGCAACCACAACCCACAGCAACAACTCTACTACAGATACCAGAAGATGATCTCCCCTCAGAAAGAGGAATTGATTACACCCGATTACGAGATTTACTCAAAGCAGGAAACTGGAAGGAAGCAGATCAGAAAACTGCCATAGTTATGCTAAAAGCTGCGGGTAGAGAAAAACAAGACTATTTGTATTCTTCGGACATAGAAAAATTTCCTTGCACTGACTTACGCACCATTGAC
>JBCBQE010001136.1:0-2158 GCA_039820385.1 Cyanobacteria bacterium J06635_10 | reverse complement strand
GAGGTTTTTACTAATGAATAATTGGAATGATATCTTAATTAAGATGGGACTAAAAATTAATCTTGAAAAACCTCGAACTTATTACTATTATTCGATTTTGCTTCGTTCAATAACTTCAAAGAAAATTAAGATTATTTAAGATTATTTAATAAGATTAAGAATGCCAAAGTCAAAAACTTATTATGTTTGCTCTGAATGCGGTGCAGAAACTCCTCAATGGTTTGGTAAGTGTCCGGCTTGCGGAACCTACAACTCTTTAGAAGAACAGATTGCCGTACAATCCTCTACTGATATTCCTTCTCGGGGAGTAGGTGCTTGGCACTCTCAAATGGGTAAGAAGAAAAACGCCAATAAACCAGCCAAGCCGCGAGCATCTTTAAAATTAGACCAAATTAGCGATCGCCAAGTTGAGCGTTGGAGTTCTGGTTATGGAGAGTTAGATCGAGTATTGGGTGGTGGGGTGGTTCCGGGTTCTATGGTGTTAATTGGTGGGGATCCAGGTATCGGTAAATCTACTCTGCTATTGCAAGTATCCAATCAGTTGTCTCAAAAATATCGTATTCTTTATATTTCGGGGGAAGAATCCGCACAACAGGTTAAGTTAAGGGGTTCCCGTTTGGGTGTTGCAACTCTCAAGCATTCAGAAGCGAATGGAAATGGTAAAGTTACTGTAGCACAAGAGACTCAAGAGACAAAGGAAAATGCTACCTCGACGACTGTTGGTAGCGATCTATATATACTACCAGAAACCGATCTAGAAGAAATTTTGAAAGAAATTGAATCTCTCAGACCAAATTTAGCGGTGATTGATAGTATTCAAACGGTATTTTTTCCGGCATTAACCTCCGCTCCCGGTTCGGTAGCACAGGTACGCGAATGTACTGCGGCTTTGATGAAAGTGGCAAAGCATCAAGATATCACCATGTTAATTGTAGGACACGTGACCAAAGAAGGTGCGATCGCAGGTCCTAAAGTCCTCGAACACTTAGTTGATACGGTACTGTATTTTGAAGGTGACAGGTTTGCTTCCCATAGATTATTGAGAACTGTAAAAAACCGTTTCGGTGCTACCCATGAAATTGGTATTTTTGAAATGGTAACCCGCGGTTTGCGAGAAGTCCCCAACCCCAGTGAATTATTTTTAGGTAGCCGCGACGATCCCGCACCTGGTACTGCAATTGTGGTAGCTTGCGAAGGTACTCGCCCCATTGTTGTAGAATTACAAGCTTTAGTAAGTCCGACTAGTTATACTTCCCCCCGTCGTGCGAGCACTGGAGTCGATCACAGTCGTTTGGTGCAAATTTTGGCAGTGTTAGAAAAAAGAGTCGGAATTCCCATGTCCAAATTAGATTCTTACGTTGCTTCCGCGGGGGGGTTAAATGTAGAAGAGCCGGCTGTTGATTTGGGAGTGGCGATCGCAATCGTTGCCAGTTTCCGAGACAGGATTGTAGATTCAGGCACGGTATTAATTGGTGAAGTTGGTTTAGGGGGGCAATTACGTTCGGTATCGCAAATGGAACTGCGGTTAAAAGAAGCAGCGAAACTAGGATTTCAACGAGCGATTGTTCCCAAAGGACAAAAATTTCCCGAATTAAATATCGAAATTTTGCCAGTTGCCAAAGTGATAGACGCAATTATTGCAGCCATACCCCAACAAACTCTCACAGATGAAGATTTTGAACTAGACGATGACATTGATATGGATATGGAGGAGTGAGGAGACAAGGAGACAAGGAGACTTAGCAAGAAGGCAGATTTTTTATTGTAGGGGCACGTGACGGTTACGGTAATTTATCAACTATAACGAAATTATTTGAATTTACCGTCACGCACCAATCAGCTGACTCATTTCAAAAATAATTTTGGCGTTGCTGAATCTGGGTATGATTTTAGATATTGAGACGTAGCAGTGCTACGTCTCTACAGGGATTTCGGTTATTCAAAAAAATTTATTCATACTTTAATCAGCAACGCCATAATTTTCTCTCCCCATCTCCCCCTTACGGGTTGCGCCAACAGCGAGTGGGGGAAACCACCCTTCGGGTATCTCCCTATGTCCTATCGGACACGCTCCGCGAACGGGAGACGCTCCGCCTACGCGTTGTGACTCGTCAGAGTAACAGCAATAGCGAGTGGGGGAGCACCCCTTAACCGCGCT
>JBCBQE010001135.1:0-2160 GCA_039820385.1 Cyanobacteria bacterium J06635_10 | reverse complement strand
AAATCTGTAGCTACTGCAAAGGCTGCTTCTCTTAAATCTTCTTTAAGGGAATCTTTAGCAGTATCAAACAAGTTATTGAAGTGATGTTGATTAAAAATCGGGGATAATGGCTGCTTCTCGTCAAAAGTTCATATTTTCGTAGAAGAAGCATGAAGTTAAAGCAACTGTCAAAGGATGGTTTGTCTAAGAGAATGTAAAACTTACGATATCAATGATGGGTGTTATATTGCTTACTTGGTAGTTGCTTCCTAATACCAAAACTTCATATATCCAATTGAATAGCCATGTTGTTTAAATGTACCATCACAAGTTGATACTTATGATGGTACATTTTGCTGTATTGCGACTGTGACTACAAAATATGGGGTAAAACCTAGGTTTTTGGGTAGAATTGATTAGTTTTTACCACCTTCACTCCATAAAAATCCGCGCTCCCGACTGTTAATTTTAAATCCTACTAAACACCCAAACTGGTTACATTATGGGAGGTTTACTGATATTTTAATAGTTCAATGAAACTGAATGATTTTAACCGAAGATGGCAACTATATGTAAAAATGTTAAATCCGGTACTTTATGTTTTCCCTAAAATAACTATAGGATTAAAGGACTTTGGTTTGCGAGGGTTCCTTGCTAACGAAATATGATTCTTTGAATTTAATAAACCAACTTTTGTAATCCCAAACACCTGGTATTATGCCCTGTTCTGCCACCCTTAAACAACTAATTGAATTGCTTGATGCTAAGAGTGCAAATCTATCGTCAACAGCACTGGCACAATCCTTTTTTTGTATACAAACAGACAGTAGAATTATTAAACCTGGAGAAGTATTTGTAGCTTTTCGCGGTGAAAAGTTTGATGGGCACCAGTTTGTTGCCACAGCAATCAGAAAAGGTGCTTGTGCTGCAATTGTTGACTTTGAATATGACAATCCGCAATTTCCCGTATTACAAGTAACAAATACCCTCGAAGCGTATCAAAAAATCGCTCAGTGGTGGCGCAATCAATTTTCAATACCAATAATTGGGGTTACAGGCTCGGTGGGTAAAACCACAACCAAAGAATTAATTGCCGGAGTTTTAAGCACTCAAGGAAAAGTCCACAAAACTTATGCTAATTTCAACAATGAAATTGGCGTACCAAAAACCCTTTTGGATTTAGTTGCTTCCCATAATTACGCTGTCATCGAAATGGCAATGCGTGGCACTGGACAAATTGCCCAACTTACCCATATAACTCGTCCGACAATTGCTGTAATTACCAATGTTGGAACTGCTCATATCGAGTTACTTGGTTCTGAAGATGCCATTGCCAGCGCGAAATGCGAACTGTTGGCAGAAATGCCCCCGGATGGAGTCGCAATCCTCAACTACGATAATCCACTATTAATAGAAACAGCTGCCAAAGTTTGGCAAGGTAAAGTTATTACCTTCGGTTTTACCGGCGGTGATATCTACGGTAAATTAATTGATAATTATACTTTGGAAATCGCCGGTTTACGCTTACCTTTACCGATGCCGGGACGACACATTGCTGCTAACTACATGGCGGCTTTAGCTGTGGCTGAAGTTTTAGGTATAGATTGGAATTGCTTTAAAAACGGTGTCGCTGTAAATATGCCGGGAGGACGTTCCCAACGTTTTACCTTGCTTAATGATGTGGTAATCTTAGATGAAACATATAATGCTGCACCAGAAGCAATGATTGCAGCTTTGAGTTTATTAGCTGATACTCCAGGAAAGCGACGTATCGCCGTACTAGGTGCAATGAAAGAACTCGGAGATAAATCCCAGCAATTACATCAACTTGTTGGAGAAACAGTACGCTCTCTCAACTTGGATGCTTTAATGGTACTGGTT
This sequence comes from Cyanobacteria bacterium J06635_10, assembly GCA_039820385.1. Taxonomy (GTDB): domain Bacteria; phylum Cyanobacteriota; class Cyanobacteriia; order Cyanobacteriales; family Nostocaceae; genus Rivularia. The sequence continues at coordinate 300 of JBCBQE010001135.1, read as the reverse complement.
AACTGTGAAGATGCACAAACCATAGCTCAAAGTGCCAAAGGTATCCCCGTCCAATGTTATTCGGACCACAACGAATTAGCCAACGGTTTAAAACAATATCTCCGAGATGGCGATCGCATTTTATTCAAGGCAGCCCATTCAGTCGGACTCGATCGAGTTGTGAGCCAGTTACGCGAAGATTTTAGCAAATCAGCCGCTTAATAAACTTGGAGTTATGAATTTCACCGCTTCTAAATACCTACCCATATTTGTACATATATGGACATTTGGGTAGAAAAACTGACGGTATAAAGTTTTTTC
>JBCBQE010001134.1:0-2162 GCA_039820385.1 Cyanobacteria bacterium J06635_10 | reverse complement strand
CGGAATCTCCCACTCCTCTCATCTCGGAATCTCCCACTCCTCCCATCTCGGAATCTCCCACTCCCCCAATCTCGGAATCTCCCACTCCCCCCATCTCGGAATCTCCCACTCCCCCCATCTCGGAATCTCCCACTCCGCCAATCTCGGAATCTCCCACTGATAAATTAGATTTGTCTGATTTGGCTACAAACCTCTTGGCTATAACCAGTGAAAAGACGGGTTATCCTGTGGAAATGCTGGAGATGGAGATGGATATGGAAGCTGATTTAGGAATCGATTCCATCAAACGAGTAGAAATTATGGGTGCATTGCAAGAAATGTATCCTGACTTACCCAAACCTGATAACTTAGAAGAATTAAGCGAACTGCGTACTATTGGTGAAATAGTAGAGTATTTGCAATCCATGTCAACAGAAACTTCTGATTCTTCTGCTGGCACTATAGTAGAAACAGAAATTCCAGAAGTAAACACAGCAGCGATCGATACAGTTTCTACACCAGAAACAACCGTAGAAACTCCAGAATTAGAAACGGAAGTACCTGAAGTTAGTAATAATGAAGTTGCCATTCCAACAGAAACAATCGTTTCCGTTGATACCAGCAACCTCGCTCAAACCATGTTAGATATAACTAGCGAGAAAACAGGTTATCCTGTGGAAATGCTGGAAATGGAAATGGATATGGAAGCTGATTTGGGCATTGACTCTATTAAACGAGTGGAAATCATGGGTGCGTTACAAGAAGCGTACCCGGATTTACCTAAACCCGATAATTTAGAAGAAATCGGCGAATTACGCACAATCGGACAAATAGTAGAGTATCTCCAGAAACTATCTGGAGGTGAAAAAAAAAAGTTACAGCCTGACTCAAGCCAGCAGCCATTAAATGAAATCGGGGGGGTTGTGAGATATCCGGCTAAATTGCAACCCCTTCCCGAACCGGATTTTCTCGAATTTACACTACCAGAGGAACATATCGCTTTAATTACTGACGATGGTTCCCTCACCACTTCCCAATTAGCGGAATCATTAACTCAACGGGGTTGGAAAGTCGTAGTTTTAAGCTTTCCCCAATCAATAATTCCCCGAAATTCGGTACTGCCAAGCAATGTCAAAAATATCATTCTAGAAGACATTCTCGAAGAGCATCTCCAACAACAGTTGAGTGCAATTGAAGCTAATATTGGTCCTATAGGCGCTTTCATCCATATTCATCCAATATTTAACGGCGCGGCAGATGGCTCTGTAAACTACTTCCCAGAAGAAAAAGCAATAGTCAAACAAGTTTTCTTTATCGCCAAACATCTCAAAAAATCTCTAAACGCAGCAGCAGAAAACGGACGTAGTTGCTTTTGTATAGTTACGCGACTTGATGGTGCTTTTGGATTAGAAAAGAAAATTAACTTTGGCGCTATTGGTGGTGGATTATTTGGATTAACTAAAACACTCACTTGGGAATGGAGAAAAGTCTTTTGTCGAGTAATTGACATCAACCCCGAAATCGATACTGAAAATTGCGTCAAGTACATTCAAGCAGAATTACATGACTCTAATCGTTTAATCACCGAAGTTGCTTACGGAAATCAAGGAAGAACAACAATTACGGTTGAGAGTTAGGAGTTTTACAGACGTGGTAATGCTACGTCTGTACAGGGGAATTTTACAGGCGTAGCAGCGCTACGTCTGTAGAGCAGGAAAAGTTTTATCACTTCCTTGAAATCCCTCAAACTCTGTTTTTGAAGTTAGGAGTTTTGAATTACGAATTAATATATCATGTCTCAAAGTCAAAAAGTTAATTATATTGGTCGCGTTATCGATCGCAGAAAACGAGCACCGATTAGAGCCGCAAAGGTTACATTAGATAATAATGGTAATTCAATAGTTTCTTACACTGATTTAGAAGGAATTTATCGATTTTCGGCAAACCCCGATAATAACGGAATTCTTGAGGGACAAATAACAGTAGAAGCGAACGGTTATCAAACCTACAAATCTGATATAACATCACCAGCAGATAAAAAAGATTTAGGGGATATTATACTTGTTCGAGGTGATAATACAACCGATACAGAAAATGTAAAAGATACATCTAGCGAGGATGATGATAGTAGTAATACTACTACTACTACTACTACTACTAATAATACTATTACTACTGTTGGT
>JBCBQE010001133.1:0-2175 GCA_039820385.1 Cyanobacteria bacterium J06635_10 | reverse complement strand
AATGTGCGTTCGGCTTTGATATCCCGTTCCATCTTTCGTCGCACTGCATATAAATAAACCCGCGACATATCCACTGGTTTACCCGCTTCAATATCTGGTAAAGCTTCTAAAATTAAATCGGTCATTACCGGACGACGTGCCAAGTCTAATAGTTGCGGATTGCCCATCACTTGGTCAACGGTTGCAACTTCCGCTTGATATGACAATACTTGTCTTATTTGCTCGTCGTTGAATTTCTCCAGTTCCAACACTTCAAACTGGGGTGTTTCTCCAGTTAAATTCTTAGTAGAAGCTTGTAACTCTGCATTCAGTAAAGCGCGTCCTTCTTGAGCTTCGGGAAAATGTTCCGTGCGACAAGTTAAAATCACCTTGGCTCCGGGAACCACAACCTTAGCCAGTTCCCAGAAATTATTAATCATCTGCTGACGGTCAACTTTTGCAGCCATCTCGTCAAAACCGTCAAAAATTAACAGCAGTTTACCCATGCGGTTCAACTGGTCGAAGACATCGCTATTTATGCGGATATTATGCTGAGTAAAAAAGAACCCCGCCAAAACATTTTCTACATTCAAAGCTTTTGCAAAATCCCGCAAGGTAATTACCACAGGTAAACGGGGACGCTCTAGACCGCGTTTTTGAGCATCTTTGTAGCGTTGCAATGCAGTCCAAGCATAGTGAAAGGCAAACCAAGTTTTACCAGTACCGAATTCCCCTAGTATAGAAATATGCTCCTTTGCGGGGTCATCCAACCATAAATCAATGTAGCCATCAATCCAACCGTCTTCTTCCTCATAACGGCTGACACCTATGCGTCGTTTAGTAACTGGATCGAGTTCTTCCTTGGTACAGGCTAAAGGTACATACGACGTATCAACCTTTCGGCGTTGAATTTCCGCTTCCAACCAATTAACATAGCCGTTAAAATCAGCATCAAGGTCAATCAATTCGTCAAAGGTATAGCAATCGAGAAAACGATTTTCTTCTTTTTTAACTTCATCACGAGCTGCTCTAGAAATTCGACGAGTAGTTACCAGCCAACCTTCATCAGTCTTTTGTTCCTGCACCGAAGAACGCAAAGCCATAACATCGCTAAGTCCGATTTCTCCAGCAATTCCACGTACAAGAATGCGGTCAAAGCTACGTCTTACAGGAATATTAATGATAAATTCAAAATATTCTTCCGCCCAAACCTCATGATTTTCAAAGCTGTAACCCAAAGTTTCAAACCAGCCGCGCATTTGTTGGGCTAATGCGATCGCCCTACATTTATTCTGCTGTGTTTCTACATCCCCTGCTAGTGCTGGATAATTCTGTGCTGCGAGACGGGCGATTTCTGTACGAATACCCTCTAGAGTTGGTATTCTATCAAGTTGTTCCTGAATATTTTTGATACTTGTATGTAAAGAACCAATTTGCTGGCTCATCATCGTCGAAGCTGGGTTGCGGGTACGTTTAGCTACTTGCGAAAACACAATATAAAACGCCGCAATTTCCCGCTTAATATCAATTCTCAAAGCTTTGATTTCATCACCTAAAGCATAAGCTTCGACAAAAGCATCTATCTCAGACAGCAATATTGAAGGGTTATTGTGGTCAAATGCTTTGCGAAACGCGACTTTAATTTCCTGCTGACGAAACAACTCCAGAATCGGCTTTGGCTTACCAACACCGTACTCTACCAGAGTGTAAGCATATACTCCGCTAAAATCCCCCGGTGGATGTTCCGGGTCAATTTTAAACTGCTTGAGTAACTTAATTACAGTCTCATTACGCTGAACCTTTTCTTTGATAACAGGTTGAGCGATGCCACTAATTGCATTAAACAGCAAATCCAGATTGATTGGAATTGGGTTCATTTCGCAGGAATAGTAAACAAGGGGTGTCAGCAGTTATTACCATTAAAAACTATACACCGCAATACACTAGTCAAACTTTATACTTTTTCAAGTATTGCTTTATCTTAAATTAAAGTAGTACTTGTTTACTAAATATCTGTTTATATGTATAATCCGTAGAATTTCATCTTACTGCATTGGTTAAAATTCCCAGAATTTTCTTAATATCTTTGATATAGTATTCGCTCAAATCAATAAAAATAGTCTTACCTTCTAATTTTAAGAACTGCCAGATTGTTCCAATAGTAATTACACCATAAATAGTTTTAATTTCATTTCC
>JBCBQE010001132.1:0-2178 GCA_039820385.1 Cyanobacteria bacterium J06635_10 | reverse complement strand
ATGCGTCATAAGATTTTTAAGTATTATCACTGAAGTAGAATCTAGTAGTAAATAGCTACAAAAGAATCGACATACTGATATAAATTGACGTAGATTAATCTGACTATGAAGGTGATGTTATACCGTTTGGCGATCGCTTCGGGATTATTACTAACAAGTTTTACTAATTTTGTTCCCACTGCATTCTCACAAGTGAAATTCAACAATATCAACCCCGGTGTTATAGAGACATCGGCAGGAAATTTTAAAGTATTAGAGTCAGTAGTACCCGCAGATATTAACGTTAATGTTCCCTCCGGCACCGCAGCACAAATTACAATCTTATCACCAAGTTTAGTATCTGCTCCTTCCGAAGATCCAGATGGAACACAAAGGATAGGATTTTTAAAGTTTGGCTCAAATAACCTCAGAAGCGACGGGAATAATGCTACAGCAAATTTACCTGCTGGCGATACAAATTTAGAAGTTGGATTGCGCGTAGAACGTCCAGTTACATTTACCCCAGGAACTTATAATTATGCTGTGAATCTTAGTGTTACCATTACACCGGAATAAAATAATGCCGGATAAGAGGGAAAACTTTTGTAGGGTGTGTAGGCACAGGATAATTTTCACATGTAACGGAATAAATTGGTTCTGCCGTCACGCACCAATTACTCCCTTCCCGGCTTTATGATTATCGATGTTGAGGGAGGGGCTACATTTTTACCCCTCCCTAACCCAATACAGTTCAGTAATCGCTTTTCTTCTCTCTCCCTGCTCTCCCTGTACCTCATGTACAAGCATACGTGCTGTAATTATGTTCGAGGAATCGTCACATTAACGTTAAAAGGAATCCGTTTTTTCTTGTTTAGCCCCCATCCCAATTCACCTGTCAACTGATACTCTCCTGGTGCTAACTTTGGCTGACTTTTGTTTTGAGATTTCATCCTCAGCAAACGTTCCCCTTCTGCTAAGACAGTTGTATCGCGGATTTTTCCTTTCTGAATTACTTCTTTTCCTTTTTTTAATTTCCAATCTCCTGCTACTATTGCAGATGCTTTACCCGTGTTGCCAATCAATAACTGAATTTTGTTCGATTTTGGGTCAAATCTGGCGCTTTGTGCAGTTAAATTCGGTGAAACATCCCCTTTACGAACGTACAAAGCAACGCCGATTCGAGGGGTAATATTAGTCCTAAAGGTGGCATTGTTTGCGGTATCCGTTTTGTTTACCGTTCTTTTTCGCAAGTTTTCGGTAAAAATCATCGTGCGATATTCGCCATCGGGTAAATTGGGCGGAAAACGCACGATAAAACGAATATTGCGTTTACTTGAACCATCTACTTGTAATTCTGTGGGGGAAAATTGTAGATAAGGAGCTAAGTCAAATGGACTCGAAGATAAAGTTTTAAATCCTTTTTCTTTATCGTAGGTGAAGGGTGAAGTGTAAACGCGAGCCCGGAATTTTTGAGAATTTGGGTTGGAAACGGTAATACTACCTTGTGCTTGGTTCCGTTTTGCTTCGGTTTCAACCACCATAGGGGAAATAGAAATGTTGGCTTTGGCGATATTTCCTGATAATAAAAAGCTAGATAGCAAAACGCTACCTAGCGGTAATGTACATTTACGAATAGAAGCAAAATTCATCGATTGTTTAGATAGTTGATGGCTAATTTTACAGAATTGATAAATATATCGAGATATACTGAGTAAATCGGTTGAAAGCTTGCAGGCTCTAATCAACCGATTTAATAAAAATTGAATTTGATCTCAAGGGGAACCTAAATCTTGTTTAAATAGGTTCCTTCTTTACTTTGTGCGACTAACTTAAATATTTTATTAGTTAGGAGTAGCAGTCACTACTACTTCATATTCATAAGTACCAGGAAGAAAGTCGTCCTGGGTAGTAACAGTCATATCTACATCAAGATCGAATTCACCGGCAGGAACATCCAAGTTTTCGTCAGTGCCACTATCTGCAGTATCATCAGGATTTTCAGGATTGGAAACGGTTGCTGTTGCCTCTCCGGTGAAACCATTAGGTACTTCCATTGCTATTGGATCGGCAACACTTATCTCGCCGCCACCAGTACAGTTAACTGTAGTGCTACCTGCTTCTCCACCATTATCTTCAGTGGTAAGATTTCCCGATCCTTGTTGATCTAACTGAGGGTGGTACCCTAGTTATAGATCAACA
>JBCBQE010001131.1:0-2192 GCA_039820385.1 Cyanobacteria bacterium J06635_10 | reverse complement strand
ATTTTATACCACACCTAGTCAACCAAATATTTTTCAAGTACTGTCAGAAGCAGGTGTGAATCAGCCAGTAGTTGCTAGCAGTAGTTTGACAATTCGCGGACAACAATTGAATCCCCAAGTAAACGATGAGGAATTACAAGATAAGACAAACAATGAGCCATTGGTAAGAAGCAAGCCCCAGGTAAGAATAGGTGAAACGCGAGTCACTCCCCACAATGTACGGGAAAACGAGATTAGCTTAGAATTATCATTACTTTCATTACAAGAAAAGAATTCCTTACGAGCCGGGATACAAAGCCTGCAAATAGTTTATTCGATAGCACCAAAGCGTGTAGAAACAGAACCACGACGCATCGTCGGCTCCAACGTGATGCCATTTGTATTGTGTCCTACAATTGCACAGATAGAAATCGAAGAAATAGAAGACAACGGAGATGAAACTTATTCAGCACAAGTGAAAGTGGAATTAGATGTAACAACTGGTGTAGCACAAAGGGTATTACTATTTTTAAACGAGCGCTCCACCTCCAACCCCGCAGCATATATTTTTGCTGCCGCTTCCAGAAGAAGAGATAGTAAATTAGTTACATTCCCCATCAGTGAAGTTAAGGAGGGAGAATATTTAGCTCGGGTACAAATAGATGGTGCGGAAAGTCCGTTAAATGTAGATATGAATTCACAAAGCGAGACATACGAGCAGTTTGTAAGTCCTGCGGTGGCCATTGGGTTTTAGAATATTCTTAACTACTAGTTGGTAGGTTGGGTAGAGCGACAGCAAAACCCAACATTGTAATTTGATTTAATATTTAGTTTGTTGGGTTTCGTTCCTCAACCCAACCTACGGACTGGAAATAATTCAATTAACCAAGTACAGATATTTCTATTTCAGGGAGTATCTTTAAATTTTATTTTTTTGATAGGAAGGATTCTTGGTTGGTCTTCAGTTGTAGAACTTTCAATTATCAAATGGTCTCCAATAACTGGGAGCCTTTCAATCTGTTCAAGAATTTCTTTTTCCTTACCCTGAAATTTAATGAAAGAATTAGTACTCAAATCTATTTGAGCCCCTTCAATTTTTGTCGGAGCTAAATTAATACTAACTTTATATTTTGGATTTCGCCCACTCTTATCAATATCTAAGCGATTAACATGGTTTACTTCACCATGAATTATCAATTCTCGTTCACTTTGTATAGGTTGGTCTTCCATTTTTATAGAACCTCCATTATTCAAAAAGTTTTCTTTTCTAATCAAAAAAGCACAGCCTTGAAAAGAAAAAAAGCATACTAGAGAAAATATGATAAGCAAAAATCTGTAAATACCCAAGGTTTTCTTTGCAAAGATAATGTTAAACACTAATTATTTTTCTTACCAGAGGACTCCTCTGAACCTACTTTCTCTTTTTGATTCTTTTTAATACTTTCATAGAGTGCGTTAGGGTAACATATGCCAGCCGTACTCATACTAGGTGGATTTTTGCCCGCTGCTTGCACAGCTTCTTTAACAAAGGTTGTGCAGTTATAGAAGTAGACTGAATAATCTGCCCCCCGTTTAGACTCAGCATAGTTAATAACACTTTGTACTTCACTTTCGGTAAGGTCATAACTTTGGGTAGCTTTAACGGTATCCTTATGCATGTTATCGGGGTGTAACATCTGACCTGGTACATAAGAACTGAATATATTAGTAGAGTAACTTACACGAGTTGGTCCAGTATATCCTGGAGGTTCTTGCCCAGGCCGGGGTAGTGAACTCCATTCTTCAATCGATGAATCATAAGCACCAAACATCCTAGGCCAAAATCCCATAGGATCGGCGAACATACCACCTCGGCTAAGAAACTTCTTATGATTTGAAGGAATTGTTTTTGGTATTGTCGCTGGTTCCTTCCACTCTAAAGAGATCCATGCATGACCTACTTCTGCTGCCTTCAAGGAGTCTAAGCCGAAGTCATCTGTATCGATGTCAGCGTGTATATGTAAACGTGCAGGTTTATTATCACCATTTTTTACAGCTTTCTCAGAGGACTTCTGCTCACTTTTTCTAATTGTATTGGTCTGCTGCACCACATGAGTCAACTCATGCGCCAACAATTCCTGTCCTCCTCGACTCCCCGGATTATACTCTCCTTGCTTAAAAAAGATATCCTGTCCAGTAGCAAAAGCCCGCGAGTTCAAGGACCTATTTAATAC
>JBCBQE010001130.1:0-2198 GCA_039820385.1 Cyanobacteria bacterium J06635_10 | reverse complement strand
CTTTTAAGGGAACCCTGTGACGGTGGGGAATTAAACCCATATGTTTTAGTTAAAACACAGCAATAAAATCAATTTTATTGGTTTGGTGTCCAAATATTAGGCATAAAGCATTAAGAACTAGAATTTTTGACATGAGTAGAGTTTGCCAAAAGTTGTATAGGTAATTGAGCGTCCCGTAAAATTTCCAATCAATATCAAGTGGAATCAGCACTCTTAGTGCTCCTTTGAAAAAAATCTCCCATAAGATAAAATTTGTCCGAAGAAATATAATCAATCACTTTAAACTCGTTGGAGAGCCTTGAAAAGTGCTTGCGCTTTGTGCAGAGATTCAGACCATTCCTTTTTGGGATTACTATCTGCGACTATTCCGGCTCCGATTTCCAAACAGAATTAAGAGTTGGGTAATGTAGATTTACTCTGGATAATTGAGGATTAACCTCTTCTATGGAGCTAAACAAATGATATGGTGTAATGTCTGATGGAGCAAGAGGGTTGAGAGACTTCTTGGCAACTTGGGCAACTAATAAAGTGCGAATCAAGATATTCAAATCTAAATTACCCCGCCAGTCTAAATAGCCGCAGGAACCATAGAACAAACTACGCCTTATAGGTTCGAGTTCTTCAATAGATGACCTGCAGCGAACTCTAAGGCAACCCGTTATTGTACCACCAGGGAACAAGCAATTACATCAATTGTAGTACATTCCCTTTGGTTGTCCAGCCCTTTGGAGTCATTGGATCTTAAAGTTCCTTTGATATTGCTCGCCAGATGCATTACGTGACTATAACGAGCTAATTTGGGGTTTTCTGTATTGCTTGGATAAGGACTTTCTAAGAGAGTAGCTATTTCGCCATCGGAATTAGCAAAAAACAAACAAACAAAAACATTACTACCTGTACGCCCCTCCAAAGGAAGCTTTCGCCAATACCAAGGATGAAGTTCATTTATCATTACGATCTAATGGGCTGGCTGCACGTTCACGCACTGTGCCCAAAAATCAACCAAACATTAATTAGGAATTCTATATCAATTAATTTTATTTCCGATAGTGAACCGCATTCCCCAAAATAAAATTAAAACTAAAATTGCTAGCCAATCAAAAGTTTTCAAACGTAAATTATGCCATTTAACTAGGTGTTTATTAGGACTAGTAAAACCCCGTACCATAATACCATTAGCGATTTGGTCTGCTCGCAGAAGTAAATTTTTTAACAATCGCTCTGCAATCATCATCCAAACTTTTATTGCTCCTTTTAAACCTAGTTTTTTCCAATTAATTGCCCTAGTCATGATTGAGCGAATTAAGTTTTGGATTTCTTCTAAAACAAGAGGAATAAAGCGCAAAGATAAGGTTAAAGTCAAGGCAATTTCGGTTACTGGTACTTTCAATCGCCTTAAGGGTTGCATTAAGTTTTCTATTCCGGTTGTAATTTCTTCTGGTGCAGTTGTGAGTAAATATAAGTTAGTACTGTATAGAACCGTAAAGAAAATGGTACTTAAACGTACTGCTAAATCAAAAGAATGTCGCGTTACTTTTACAGGTCCTTGAGCAATCAATACATAATTATATTCTTGAGGATTAAATATTGATACAATCGGATTCCTGGCATTATTCTGATCTGAGGGATTGTTTACAATTTGCTGATTTTCAGGTAAGCGAGATTGATAACTAATTCCCATGCCATCAGGACTTAGAGATGCAATAATTAAAATAAGCAAACAAACTGACAGCAAATAACCCATTTGTTGCCGCCACACTCTTTGAGGAATTCTAGAAATTAACGTGATAAAAATTAGCAATATCACTAGTATTACACGCCACCAGGTACTAGCAAAAATGTAAGTGGTGAGAAAACTCATTAACCATATAAATTTAACTCGTGGGTCGAGTTTGTGCAGCCAAGTTATGGGTTGTTCTAAATAAAGTCCCAGGGGTAGAGAACGTAGTAAATCCATTTAGGAGTTAGTTATTAGGAGTTAGGAGTTAGGAGTTAAGAGTTAGGAGTTAAGAGTTAAGAGTTAATTTTAACCTTTTACACCTTAGTCGCTCTATTGGCGTTGACATTATCAATATCGCGAACTTTCTTACTTCGCCAAAGAAGACGAATAGGAGTTCCTCTAAAGCCTAATTGTTCTCGGAATTGACGCTCAATGTAGCGACGATAATTGTCGTTGAAACGTTTCGCTTCGTTAACGA
>JBCBQE010001129.1:0-2200 GCA_039820385.1 Cyanobacteria bacterium J06635_10 | reverse complement strand
TGCTTTTTGAGAAACTCTGCCTCTGATACATTTAACTCCCAATTCCTAACTCCTAACTCCGTGAGCAACTAACTCCGTGAGCAACTAACTCCGTGAGCAACTAACTCCCAACAACTAACAACCAACAACTAACTCCCAACAACTAACAACCAACAACTAACTCCCAACAACTAACAACCAACACACCTATTTTCTACCCATACACTCAAAGGTAAAAAATATTCTCCATCCCATTCGCCGAATATATCGAGGGAATATCCGCCACTGAGCGCTAATAACAGCCATTTGTTGCAGAAATTGGATTTTAAAGGAAGTAAACGTTTCTCTTCATCGCGTACAAACCATTTATCTTTTTTTTCGATCGGAATTACTTTGCATAGCGCTACAGGAAATTGTTCTATCCAAGGGTTTTTCGCAAGGGCTTGGGAATATTCCTGTATCATATTTGAGATATTACTATATCCCGGCATGACATCTACCCGATTTACAGCATCTTGACGATTTTTAAATATTGCTCGTAAAGGATAAGCACTCTCAAAAAATACTAATTCCCCATCTATGCAACTTCCAGGTATAAAACTCCTATCTAATGGCTGACTACCGTGAGCGAAGTTAAGAATTAATGCTTTTTGTTGCGTTTGTTTACCCCAGAGCCAATTACGTTGTACTTTCAAACGGTCTTCTTCTACTAAACTTTGCCCTAAAATTAACCAAGAATCTTCTACTCCTTGTTGCGTTGATAATTCTTGTTGATTTTGGGAAAAACCAATTTGAGTACGGATGTCTGCTTGCACGCCAATAGGTAAAGTTTCTAAACGCTTAAAAGCTTCGACTAAAAGATATACCCGCCCTAATTGTGATAATAATCTTTCTTGCCATTGAGCACCTGAATGAGAAATACTCCCCATTTGCTTAACCAAACGAGCTACCCCTGGCGCTTGTGCATCTACTAACCGCGCTGCTGCATCATCCCAAAAGCTGTAAGGTTGCTCTTGTGCAGCCGCTAACCCATTATTTACTAAATCCCGCAGCCATACTTCTAAATCCTGCATTCCCGCAGTCACTTTATTGAAACGCTTGGCTGCACGTTTTGCTTGTGTATCTGAGTTTGTTTCACTATTCACTTTTTCTTCATTTTTGGCTTTTCTTTGACTGCGGGTTTTAAGCTAATCATTAACCGACTCCGGTGGAATATTTTGGGTAAATAATTTTGGTTCACTTATCAATAAAAGGAACAAAACAATACCGTGTTTACACGGTTTTTTTCTACTGGGACAACTGCATTTAAAAGCAGGCTCACTCAAATCGATTTGGGTTTGATAGGGGTTTTTACCACTTCCTTGAACTTCACCCCAAACTGCTTTTTCGTTGTAACCTAATGATGACCACTTACTGGAAGTAGCTAAAGCTTTACCATTTTTGGCTGAACTTGCATCTGGTGCAAGTGCCACAATTTGTTCCTGTGTCCAGGTTGCAGACATTAATAATTATGAATTATGGATTATCAAGTATGAATTCAAGCTTTAAACGTGATGTTTTATGTAAGTACTTTCCTCCCGAGCTTCGTAAAAACGGCAACTATCACATGGACCATTTGGATTAACCGCACATCGTAGATAACCGGAACGAGCATTATATTGACAGCTAATATCGCCGACAAGATAACCAACTCCTTCTAAATAGTACCTATCGGGATTATCTATTCTATGATGATAATTTTCGCTTCTTGGCTGTCTGGGAAATCTTGTAACTGCAGCCCGTCGCAGAAGCATGCGTGTTCTAGCCCTGTTTTTACGCATTAACCACAGGGAGAATAGAGACGGTAAGAAACCAATGGTAATTACCAAAAGTGTCTTTAACACCAATGAAATTGACCTCCGAATAAGCATAGGCATTGTAACAACAGGCTTTTAATCTCCGCTTTACAGGGATGATTAACCCGCCCTTACGGAGATAAAAAATGGGCTTCTCAATCCATCAAAGATACCACTAGGGCTACAGGCTTTTAAATGGTTACCTCCGCCTACTCATTTTTTTACAGCAATTGTAACCCTTGGATCGATCCTCTAAGAACTGCCACACCCCATTTAAAACAGCATAGCTTTAATAAACATAAACGTGAATTTTACTTCAATTTTTATAACGATTATTTGTATAAATTGTGATTTCGATTCAAATTCCGTTTAATACGACCTTTTAC
>JBCBQE010001128.1:0-2211 GCA_039820385.1 Cyanobacteria bacterium J06635_10 | reverse complement strand
CTACTAACTTCCCAATATCTGGACGTTTAGAACTAAGCACGTCACGCAAAATACATCTATCCCATTCGTGCTTAGCAGTAGGGTTGATACTCAGAATAAAATGCTTAACCATAGGACAAATTTGATTTATCAACTCAGTGGCTTCTACAGAGCCATTTCTTATATTTTAGTACTAATGAACTACAAAGACAATATTTCTTTAGGAAGAGGGAAATTTTGAGCGGAAAGACAGATGATTTCAATCAAAAAGCCCTCAAATACCTGCTTAGGGGTGCTTCACTGTTCACTGTTCACTGTTCACTGTTCACTGATAACTGTTCACTGTTCACTGTCATGGTACTGCTGACTGTATTCAGCCAAACACTTTGCTGAGGTACGGGAATCAAAATTCCGGCTTTATCGAAAGCAATTTTGAGACGACGGCGATATTCTCGCGCTACATCCCATTGTTTGAGGGGTTGGGTTTTAATCCAGACGCGAACTACTAAACCCCTGTCGCCAAAGTGTTCGATTCCTAAAACTTGGGGTGGTTCGATAATTTGATACTCCCATCGCGCATCTTTATCCATTTCTAAACCAACAGTTTCAATTAATTTCAAAGCTCGGTCAATATCTGTTTGATAAGCTATGGGAATGCTTAAATCGGAACGTGCCCAACGACTCGAAAGGTTAGCAACAACTTTAATTTCACTATTGGGAATTGTTATCAAACGTCCTTCTGCATCGCGTACCTGTGTTATCCGCAAGTTGAGATTTTCAACCAATCCCCCTACATCACCTACATTAATTACATCACCCAAAGCATACTGATCTTCCATGATAATCAGAAAGCCGTTAATCGCGTCTTTAATTAAGCTTTGTGAAGCGAGTGAAAGAGCGACACCAACTAAACTTACACCAGCCAACAGGGGAACAATATCTATTCCTAATGCCGTCAACGCCAGCAAAATTCCAACTCCCAGCCATAAAAGAGTACTTATACTTTTTGCTACGCCGGATATAGTAGAAACTCGTACTTGCAGCCTTTCGGAAGTTTCAGGAGCTAATAAAGTACTACTTTTCACAAAAGCAGAAGTCAAACGATCTATCAAAGCATAGTTAAGACGAGTCGCCACATAGATTACTAAGGTAATAATAGCCAGACGTAGAGGAATTTTCAAAAAAGCGATGATTCCTATTTGTATGACTCGCGTATAGGGGAATAAACTGAGTAGGATCAAAGTTCCACCTCCCCAAATTCCCACTTGAGCAAGCTGTAACAATCTTCGCTTTACTTCTTTTATATGTTGCCGTTGCTGTGTATAAAGGTGTGTTGTAATTGGTCTATAAGCTTTTTGTGCGTCGGTTAGAGTTATTTCATTGCTATCCTTCTGGGAAGGACGTAAATAATAATGAATGCCACCACTCATAACGATCGCGATCGCCAAAACAATTGCAGCAGTTTTAGCTTGTTCGATGATAAATTCTTGTGTTCGCTCCCGCTTTGCTTGCCCGAAACTCTCTACTAAATCTAATTTAAGATTTTCAGCTAAAAATTTGGTATTAACTCCCCGGAGTTTAGCATCTTCCTGAGTCACGGTTAAAAGATACCGTTCGTTGATGTAAATTACTGGCAATCCATTTACAGTACGAATTTCTATATCTAGTTCTTCTTCAGATTCTTGAAAATAATTTTTACTAATAACATCTAAATTATCGTGAATATTTTGCAAACGTTCCTTCAAAGAAGCTCTTGGTGCTGCAATGGAAAACAAACGTCTTCCATCCAAATAAACCCAGCCAGTAACAACTTTGTTTTCTGAGCTGGTTACACCTAAGGAAGGTGGTTGTATTTGAGAAAAAAAGGGAATCTGCGCCATCCCCACCTCACTGCTTACCCCAATGCTTATTAACATCGAACATAAAACGATAAGCCCAAAGGGCATGCGAAGAGCGATCGCAATAAATCCGTTTCGCAATGGATACCTCCAATAATCAACGACAACGAAGTTAACCGACATACATCGTGGCAAATAGTTTCCGCAAATGTACCTATCGATAGGCGAGTTTTAATCTAATTTAGTATCAGATTTTGCAATCTAATATACATTTACTGACAATTAAGTTGTCCATGAGGAAAAGATGCGATCGAAGTTACAGCGAAAAATATTGGCGAAGCATGGTTTTGAAGAAATTCGGCTTAAAACCACATCAACAGCTATTAAACCCAGG
>JBCBQE010001127.1:0-2213 GCA_039820385.1 Cyanobacteria bacterium J06635_10 | reverse complement strand
GCTTCTCTGATAACTATTTACTTGAAAAACCCCAGTATTCTTTGTCATACAATAATAAATTAAAGACTCCAAACTGGGTCAGCTATCAATTAAATAAATCTTGGCTTGCTATTGATAATAAGAACAGAAGTTTTACATCAGATCCTCGTTTACCTTTTGCAACTCAAATCGAAGAAAAAAATATCCCTAGAGAGAGTGACTATCAAAGAGGACATATGACTAGCGCTTCTCATCGTAGTCGCAATGAGCAAGATAATGTCGCAACTTTCTTAATGACTAATATTCTTCCTCAGCCATTGAATAAGCCTTTTGACAGATGGACAGAACTGGAAAAATACTTAGTTAATAATTTAGTTGAAGTTCAAAATAAAGAACTCTATATTATTGCAGGAAGAGGCGGGGAAACAAATACGGAAATAAGTAAAACAATCAAAAAGAAAAAAACAGTAGTAAATGTTCCCGATCATATTTGGAAAGTTGTACTGGTATTAGATAAACCAGGTCAAGGAATTTCTGATGTAACCAAAGACGCTATTGCATTTGGTATTTATTTACCAAATACCTTAGTTCCTTATAGTGGCTCAGACCCGAAATTTAAGGATACAAATGGCAATCCTTTAATGGTTGGTCAAGATCCGGATAATGAGTGGCGCACTAATTTTAAACTTTCTGTTAACGGAAAAAATGTAGATTATGGTTTATTTAATATAGACAAGATAGAAGAATTAACTAAATATGACTTCTTTTCTAATATCCCTACGGAAATTCAGAATGTGATTGAAGGTCGTAAAGTTAATGAAATTCTAAGAGTAGTTAAACCTGCTCCCCTTATGGCTGAGCCAGGTTATGAGTCAAAATTGTCCGATAAGAGGACCACTTATGGTGCTACCATCGGGCATAACAATATCGTAGACAAAATTTCCATAACTCCAGATCACGTTTGGAGCGATGTAAGCGTCTCGGAAATCAGTATTAATAAGGATGGCATATTCAAAACCACCAACAATATTAGCGCTACGGAAGAGAGTGCTGCTAGCATTCATATGATCGAGGTTGGTTCCGCTCAAGTCGGCTTCAGGAAGACGACACCAACTCAAGTTAGCGGAATACAAATTAGCATCCCGCACAATGGCGTAATCCAACTCAGCGAGTTCCAAGGAAACACCAAACAAATCAGATCCAGTCAAATCAGCACGACGCAAATCGGCTTGTCTTAAATAGGCTCCACGCAAGTTGATATTTCTCAAAACAGCACCTTCAAGGTCAATCGAACTATCAGGAGGAACACCGTCGGATTGAATCAATTCGATTCCAGCGAAGTTTCGTTCCCCATCAGCATACCGCTCCAACAACTCCTCAGCAGTAATTTCCCAGACCATTATTTATCTTACACATTAACCAACACATTCAAAGATAACCTACCTTACATAACCCGAGAAATTACCGACCTTTCCACCGGACAACTAGCGGAAGCCCACGGAAAATAAATGTGTTGTTTGTTGTGAACGAAAGTAGATAATTCTTCGTTTTCCACCATTAACAGTAAGAGTTATACCATCAGGATCGTTTCTATAAATAGTAAATATTTAGTCAACTTCTGAATGTCAATTAAATTAGTAATTTATTTTTATTTATCAAAATAAAAATAAGCCCTATCTAGTCAACTTTTAGTAGATTTGAGAGAGTGAAAAAAGCAAAAGCATTGCTATATAAAACTTTTGAGTGCTTAGCTTAGTAATGAGATAGCACCATGCCCTGTAAATAGAAGTTGCGGCACTCAGCGTCTGAAAAGGTAACCTCTTGGTGATCTCAAGCGTTGACACACCAGCCGAGAAACCAGAGTAAAACCCCCCCGATTAACTCACACTCGAAACAGTTCGAGTTTTTCGGATAAGACGTAACCCTGCCGTGACTTCGATTCCTGGGTAAAAGCAGCAACGATGGCATCTCCCACTTGGTAATTTGTCCAGTGACTGAACGCGAAATTCAATGACATCACCGTCTACTTCAACAGGAATCTTCACCCCTTCCGAAAGCGAATCTATAACTATACCAGTTAAAGCTAAAAAAGGTGGTTGCGGTAGTGGCTGCAACGATAATAGCAGCACTAGCATCGAAATCGATGAGAGAACAAAAGAGCGGATTGCGAAACATCCTTGTTATAGTGAAGAAGCTCACCATCATTATGCAAGAGTAGTAGTTGACTAAGGTTT
>JBCBQE010001126.1:0-2215 GCA_039820385.1 Cyanobacteria bacterium J06635_10 | reverse complement strand
TCATGCAATAGGAATAAGGGTTTGAGGGTAATTTACATTCTGTAATATAGCTTGGTTTATTTGTGCCGACTTACTTAGGTGTGAATAAACCATATGAGGTTCACTTTTATCTGTTCCTTTAGGGTATTACTAATTAGGAATGGGATCGAGCAGCATGGTGCGAATACAACACCGGAAAAATAAGAATCATATTATCGAGCATTGCGTTCGCAAACTAAGACTTCAGCAACTAATTCGGGTAGATCGGTAAGATCGGTATATCCTTCACAACCGCGAATCGGGGAGATAAATGTATAGTTAGGATCGCATTCTCCCGTATCGTAAACTTGAAGATACCAACGATCGGGAAATCCAGCTACAGCAACTTCAACAATGTACCAACTTTGACCAATGAGGCGACAATCAATTACTGTAAACCAGTCTCTATATTCATCTGCAATATTCCACTCATTAATAAGAAATTCTAAAGCAATTAGTTGTGCCTCATTTGTCGTCAAGAGCATTTTTACTCCTTGTTTGTAACTTCAGGGTAAAATCCTAATTGTTTAGACAATTCTCGTGCAACATGTATTAAAAACTTGGCACCGTCTTCATTTCCGTTATGTGCAAATGCTGTTGCAACTTGCATCATTAATTTGATTAACTCAGCATCTAATAACTCCGGGTTTGCTTCGATAATCTCTGGCTCTTTACCATTAGGGCATTTTAGTAATTGGTCAATCAAACTATAATACTTATTTTGACGTTCTTCTGATGACATAATCATAATTTTTTTTAACTATATTTACTACTTTTCAAGACTTTGTTGCCATAATTTTTCTAACATTTCTACTTGTTTTTGAAAAAGATGAGCACGATAAACTAAATATCTATCGTATAAATAAATTACAAGGATCGGGCAAAATGGTATAAATAAAAAGAACCATCTCCATAAATGATGAATTTGATATGGATCTGATATTTTTATATTTGTTTCACTTGAATTTAAATCTAATTTAGAACAATCTCCCTTTATCGGAGAGTTTATTTGTAGCATCAGCGCAGAACATTCTGTGTTCATATTCTCACGGGGAGTAGAGATATGCTGCTGGTTTTCTACAAATTTTATATGTTTCTCCCATACCACACCAAACATTATTAGGCTGGGAAAAAGTACTGCTAGAGTAATTAAACAAACAGCAAATACATTTACAAGCTTTGAGTTCATTGTGGCTTTTATTAATTATATGACCTGAAGCCAGTGAAAAAGTATATAACGATAGTTTTTGTATACTTTTAGAAAAATTTTTTCTAATTAATATCTAAATATTTAAGTCAATTATATAGAGGATTTAAGAAGCCCCCCCGAAAAACGGGGGGGTAGAGGGGAATCTCTGCGTAAATCCTATAACTGTTATATCAGTTAGCAAACAAGTAAGGACTCAAAGTTCTCATTCTTGAAATTATTAGATTAATTGGAATTGTACTCAAGCACTTACATGCCAATAATGATAAGGATTCAAGATTTTTTTTGGGGGTATAGGTTCTAGTATTTTTAGGTAGGGGTACTAGTTTTTATTGAGTGGGGTTCTATTATTTTTGTACTCACTCTGCTAAAAATTAGGTAAATATTTAAAACTTCCAATCCTTTTGCTGTAAAGGATTTTCATCGTTTACAATCAATTTGAACGCGCAATATGTATTATTTTTAGCAGAATAAAAAATCATTTTTAGTCCACATAAAATGCTATACGTCTTGGATTCAAATCCTCGAACCGTAATCTTTGGATAATCAAACTGAAAAATATTTCAGTATTTTTTTTTACCTATTTATTTTCGGTTTATTGAAATTGATTTCAAGGCGGTTTTATATAACTCAGTAAAAATTTTCCAATATATCAGCCTTAATGCGAACAGGCGATCGCATGCTCTGTGGGCTTATCGCCACAGCATAGGAACTCGTTCAGATTTATTGCGGCTAAAGCTGCGGTATCGAAAAGACGGATATTAGCCTCTTGAAAGCGCTTCACTGACTGCGCATTTATTATTCTCTATTCCTTTTTCCCTGTACTTCTTGAAAGGTTTCTTGACTACTAGTTAATCAATTGGAAGTTTGAGACATTCTTAATTCACATCTTGCACCATCAAAAAATATTGTAAAAATAATTACTATTTAAATGTCGTTATATTTTTAGTCCATTTTAATGGACTTTTGCTATTAGACTGGGACTGCAAG
>JBCBQE010001125.1:0-2215 GCA_039820385.1 Cyanobacteria bacterium J06635_10 | reverse complement strand
CGTATTGCTTCGCGTGAGCGATAGCGCATACAACCCAACCTACGTTATAGGTAATCATAAAGCCGGTTCGGGAGTAATTTTTTCAACTATTTACTATTAAGATTACTAATTTCACTAATGCTCTATAGACGATTTGGACGTACCGAAATACAAATGCCCGTTTTTTCCTGCGGTGGAATGCGGTATCAGTATAAATGGAAAGATGTACCCCAGCATGAGATTCCCCGCAAAAATCAGGAAAACTTGGAAGCAACGATCGCAAAATCTCTAGAAATTGGTATCAACCATATTGAAACTGCTCGTGGTTACGGTACTTCCGAGATACAGCTAGGACAAATTTTACCGAAATTTCCTCGCGAGCAACTAATAGTACAAACTAAAGTAAACCCAAAGGCAGATGCAAAAGAGTTTCAAAATACTCTAGAACAATCTTTAAAAAATCTGCGCTTGGATTACATCGACTTATTAGGTATTCACGGTATTAACAATGCTGAAAACTTAGAACATACTATTCGTCTTAACGGTTGTTTAGATGTTGCCAGAAAATTTCAAGCCCAAGGAAAAATAAAATTTATCGGCTTTTCTACTCACGGACCAACTGATATTATTATTGAAGCGATTAATACCAATCAATTCGATTATGTCAACCTGCATTGGTATTATATTAATCAAAATAATTGGGCTGCAATTGAAGCCGCTACTCGCCATGATATGGGAGTATTTATAATTAGCCCCAACGATAAAGGAGGTAGACTTTACGATCCGCCAGAAAAGTTAGTCAAGCTTTGTTCCCCTTTATCACCGATGGTATTCAATGACTTGTTTTGTTTAAGTCATCCCCAAGTACATACTTTATCATTAGGTGCAGCAAAACCAACAGATTTTGACGAACATCTGAAAACTCTAGATTTATTAGATAAAGCCTCAGAAATATTACCGCCAATTTTAACTAAATTAGAACAAGAAGCGATCGCCACTTTTGGAGAAGATTGGGCAAAAACTTGGCACCTTGGCTTACCTAAACATAAAGAAACACCAGGTGGTGTAAATATCCCCATAGTTTTGTGGTTACGGAATTTAGCGATTGCTTATGATATGACAGAATACGCCAAAATCCGTTACAACCTCTTAGGAAGTGGAGGAGATTGGTTTCCGGGGAATAAAGCCAACCAAATTGATAAATTAGATTTGCGATCGTGTCTGCAAAATAGTCCTCATGCAGATAAAATTCCTAGTATTCTTATGGAAACAGATAGAATGTTAGGAGGTGAAGAAGTGAAACGTTTATCGCAAAGTTGATCGATTGGTTGATGGTTGATGATTGATGGTTGATAGTGGATAGTTGATGCAAATTTATTCTTCAGTTTTAATCATATTTTTGGCGTTGCTGAATTAAGTAATGAATTATATTTGTTCACAGTTTGTAGTAAATGCGAAATCGTTGTCTCGACGTAGCAGTGCACTTTCCGATGTAATGTGAAATTCCCAATTCATATTTCCATTTAGCAACGCCAAATTTACAGAGTAATATAAGCGTCTTGCAGAGGAATAAAGTTTGAATACCAGAATGTCAGAAGTTCACTCTCGTTACAAAAATATGACATTTACTCCTTTCCCTCCTCCCTCCCTAAGGGAGATCCAAAAAATAAATTGTCCCACCGTTTTATAAATATTCCGGACAAAACCTTGACGTATAGTGGTGTTGCCCTACCGGGCAACACCGACGGTGGGACAATTTATTACTTGCAAGTGCCTAAGAGAAGAGATAAGGGAGTGAAGTTTCCGAATGTATCTTACTATCAATTTACTCTCTTGTTGGAATAGATACATTAGGGATAAATTTTCAAAGCAGATAGGTAAGAGTTAAAAAGTAATAATAAAAATGCGTTTCTCTAATTCTTTGTAGGAACGCTCACATTTTTTATCGAAAAAAGAATTGTTCTATACTAATCTCAAAATTCTTAATTTATCTATCACAGCCAATAAAAATATTGTAGCTTTTTAACGCCTGTTTTTCTTGTCTATGGGTTTATATTGAAAATCGTCACAAACGAACATAATTCTTTCTGAAGGAGAATCAAGCTATGTTGAGTATTATTGCATGGGTAGTTTTAGGTGCTATTGCTGGTATTATCGCTAAACTAATCGTTCCTGGCGATCAAGGTGGTGGATTGAATATCCCAACAATTATTCTAGGTATTGTTGGTGCATTTGT
>JBCBQE010001124.1:0-2219 GCA_039820385.1 Cyanobacteria bacterium J06635_10 | reverse complement strand
TTCCTTTAAGCGAAAGTCAAAAACAAGAATTAGATAGACGTTTAGAATTACATCGTCAAAATCCACAGCAGGGTTCAAGTTGGGAAGAGGTTAAGCAGCGATTGGGTTTTGATAAATGAATTATCAGTTAATTATTAGCCCGGAAGCAGAATTTGATATCCAAGATGCTTTTGAATGGTACGAACAAAGTAGTACTGGATTGGGTTCGGAATTTGTTCGTGCTGTTGATAGTTGTTTTGCCTTAATCGGAAGGAATCCCTTAGCTTATCCTAAAATATATCAGGAAGTACGACGGGTGTTAATACGTCGTTTTCCTTATGGAGTAATGTATGTTGTCGAAGAAGATGTCATTACTATAATCGCTTGTTTTCACGTTAAACGTGACCCGAAACAGTGGCAAAATCGGAATATTTAACCAGCGCTATACTTCTGTAATAATCAAACACTGTTCACTGTCATGGTACTGTTCACTGATTCCTGCTTTCTCCGAAAATCTTCCAAATCCCCCCGATACTTCACCGTATAAGGATGACTTTCTCCCAAAACCCGTTCCGCAATCTCCACAGCTTGAATAAAAAGTGGTTCTGCTTCATCATACTTTCCTTGATTATTGTAGAGATTAGCTAAACCATTCAAACTGCTTGCTGTGGAGGGATGATTTTCTCCGAGTCGCTGTTTTTTTAATTCCAATGCTTGTTTATAAATAGGTTCAGCTTCATCGTACCTTCTCATTTCCAAGTAGAATTCAGCTAAATTGTTCAAAGTGTTTGCTGTGGAGGGATGATTTTCTCCGAGTCGCTGTTTTTTTAATTTCACAGCTTAAATAAAAAGTGGTTCTGCTTCATCGTACCTTCCCATGTCGTAGTAGAGAATAGCTAAATTATCCAAAGTGTTTGCGGTGTCGGGATGATTTTCTCCGAGTCGCTGTTTTCTTAAATCCAATGCTTGTTTATAAATAGGTTCAGCTTCATCGTACCTTCCCATTTCGTAGTAGAGAATACCTAAATTGTTCAAACTGCTTGCTGTGTGGGGATGATTTTCTCCCAAACGCGATCGCACTACCGATACACATTGCTCAAACCAAGATTCAGCTAAAGTATATAAACCCTTTTCTCGGTAAAATCTCCCATTACCAACAAAAGCCGAATATAAATTTTCATCACTAACAGCATCAAGGTGATTTTCGAGCATTTCCTCTAAATGGGGAATTTAATTTTTAACTGAATTGAGAAATTCAAAAGTTGCTTCATCATGGGGAATTGTTTTACCAATTTCAATCAAAGTACTAGCAAATGCCCCTTTAAACTCGTTTATTTGTGCTGATGCTTGTAATTTAATTTTTAAAAACTCTCGAATTAAAGGATGAATTTGATAATAATATCCACATTCTTCATCATCTTCCTCTAAACACTTCACTAAATGACGTTGGTAAAGTTCTTCAATTGCTAACTCCACATCAGATTCATCCCAATTAAGGGATTTACTCATCGATTCTACCCATCCCCAATCAAAAATATCCCCTGCAAATAGACTTAATAACGCTCCTACTTCCCGTGTTTGGGGACTCAATTCTACCCAACTAATTTCAAATGCATCTAAAACGCCACGTTGAGCAGTACTTAAAGTTTGTTGCACCGAATTATTAATCGCTTCAGTATCCAATCGTTGCTGCTGCAACTGCTGCAACATTTTCTTTAAAGTAAAATGGGGAGGTTTTTTCTTGATATACCTTCCGACTAATTCTATCCCCAAAGGTAAATATCCCAACCATTTACATATTTCTTCGGCTGTTTCTAATTCCTTGAAAACCTTTCTTTCACCATAGGACTTACGCAATTGGCACATTTTCTTGTAGGGTGCTTGTACACTGACTGATTTTTTAACGCAGTAATAAAGCAATGAGGGTACGGCACCATCCGAGTATTGTAATTGTTGTAAGTCCTAAATAAAAAGAAAAATTAGAACTTCTCTAAGCAAGGAAAGATAGAAGGGAAAGGAAATATGCTTTCTCCCTCCCATCCGAGACAACACTTTTGGTATCTAGTCTTTATTCTCCTATTTATTTATGGGTGCAAGTTAAACCAACTTATGCAGTTAGTGGTTAATTATTAGTGGTTAGGAGTTAGGAGTTAGGAGTTAGGAGTTATTAATATTTCAAATTTCTCCCCCGGGGCGCCCGCGGCCCCCGGGGGGGGGGGGGGGGGGGGGGGCGCGCGGGG
>JBCBQE010001123.1:0-2221 GCA_039820385.1 Cyanobacteria bacterium J06635_10 | reverse complement strand
ATTGGGGATTTATAGTTTTAACAACAGAATTTTCACTACCAAGGGTTTTATCTGGAATAATTTCAGCATAAACTTTATCTCTAGTTGAAATTAAAGTTAAGACAGTTAATAAAGGTAAAGAACAAAGCCAAAGCTGCCAATTAATTTTCATTTTTGATATTCAATTTATTTTATGTGAAATGCTTATTGGTAATTAGGATACAGCAAATATCGGTATTTGATTAGAGATTATTTACTTAATTTTGATTTTTAAATACCTTTGAAAAAGGTAAAAGGCTTAGCATTAATTAATTACCTACTAATCCCTCACGATATCCTTGCATATCACAATAGTCATGTAGTTTTGTGCAATCTAAATGTTACCGATAAAAAAACCGCAGCAGTGTAGTTCTGAGAGCAACTTTTCAAGCTAGAAACCCAGAGAGAGCAGAGGAAAAAGCTAAAAAGAGATAGGTAATAGTAAGAAAGTACAATTATTTTTGAAATTTATATTTAATTGTATAACTAGCGACTTCATTATGTGATTATTTATGTGAAGATATTGATAAGTTGTTCCACATTTAATTTGCATTTTCGTAGCGATCGAGATATTGAGTCTGACAAAATCACTTCGCCAAAAGACACGCTACAAAGCAGGGACTGCATAAATTACAGGTTTTGAATAATTAGATGTGTTCTAACTTATAAAACAGTTTTCACTCAAAGGAGAATAACAATGATACGTCGTACTATGCTCGTAGGATTGATGAGTGCATTTGGTATGGTTGCAAGTGCTGGAAGTGCTTTAGCGCAGACAGTTGGAAATCTTGGTGTGACATTCCAACCTGAAGTAGGGATGTTATGCGAGTTTCGCAATACATCTGGTAACCAAATTACTAGCTTCGAGATTCCAGAAAACACTCCTACAGATTTAAAGAGTCGTTCAGGTGAAGGGTTTGTAAAACTAATCTGTACAACTACCCAAGCTCAATTGAGTTGGACAAATTTTAATGCCGACTTAGATGGACAACCTTTACCTGATGACACTAGAGCAGTTCTTTCTGCATTTGCAACAAATCTAGATCCCTCTCCTATAAGAATAGGTGTCCGAGGAACGAATCCGATATCTGCTGATTCATCTGGTATTGTAGATAATTCTTCAAAACCAATCAATGAAGATATAAGATTGGTAGGTGTAGTTAGACTGACTGATGAAGCTGAAACATCAGGACAACAAACCCTCCTTGCTGGAACATACACAGTGCAAGCTACATTAACAGCAACACCACAATAGACATCGCTGTTTAGGATGTAGAGACGTTGCATTGCAACGTCTCTACAAGGTTTGTGGATATCCAACCGATCAAACTCATACATCAATCATTAAAATGAAGATAAATAAACTAATTTCCTATTTTACTGGCTGCACTTTATCTACACTCCTACTGCTTCCAGGGATAGCTCAAGCACAGGTTAGGGTTGCTCCGATACTAATTCAAACTCAAACCGAGAGAGGGCAAGCTCAAGGTATTATTGAACTTACCAATAATAGTAATGAACCCTTTCGCGGACGAGTTTATGCTAAACCATTTACCTATACTAAGGATGGATTTAAAGAACTTGAATCTAGCTCCAATGATTTAATACCTTATCTGATTTTTTCTCCTCGTGAATTAGAAATACAACCTCAACAAACTCGGCGGATACGAGTTTTAACTCGCTTACTCCCTAGTATGAAGGAAGGGGAATATCGGGCTGTTATTTTTACAGAATCTCTCAAACCTGTGAAAAAGTCTAGTGGTAATTCTACCGTAATGATAGTAACCAGGATTGGTACTGTTGTCTATGTACGTCACGGGGATATTAATCCTAATTTTACGATACAAAATGCTAGTTATGATGCTAAAAATAAGCGGATTATTTTACTGGTAAATAACGATGGTAAGGCTTCTGAGCGTCCCAAGGTTGAATGGATGCTAAAGCAAGGGGAAACTACTATCAAATCAGGAAAACAAGATAAGACTACAGTAATTGCTCAAGGGGAGCGTAATATTATTTTGCCTTATTTGAGTGCTGAAGATAAGGAAAGAAAAGAAATAGCACCAGGAGAATATCAATTAACAGGAAAGTTAATTTGGGGACATTATAAAAATCCCAAGACTCAATCTTTTAATGTGAATTTGACTATTCCAACTAAGCCCAATCCTTGTATTAATTATCATCGACACCCTCAAGGATTGGG
>JBCBQE010001122.1:0-2223 GCA_039820385.1 Cyanobacteria bacterium J06635_10 | reverse complement strand
GGAATTAAGTTTGAGCGAAATTGCGGGTTGATGGAAATTTCATTTTGATTGTTTAAGGGTGTGTTTAATCCTTTAAGTTCCGTCAATCTAAGAAATCAACTCTAGTAAAGTCGCTCAAACTTAATTCCTAAATAACAACATGCATTGCTTTAATCACCGGGAGAGGGAGAAGTTAAAAGTTCACTGTATGTCACTTCGTGCCACGCTGCGCTACACTGCTCACTGTTAACTAATGAGAAGCCTCCATTGACTCAGGTAGAGGAGCTAATTTTCCATCTTCCATATAAACAATTCTGTCAGCAATGTCTAAAATCCGATTATCGTGGGTTACTAACAGAATTGTACAACCTTGTTCTTTAGCCAATTTTTGCATTATATCCACTACATCACGGCCTGTTTTTTTATCAAGTGCAGCAGTTGGCTCATCTGCTAAAACAATCTTTGGTTGACTGACAAGTGCTCGTGCTATAGCTACCCTTTGTTTTTGTCCGCCAGATAAGTCATCGGGATAATAATTTACTCGGTCTCCCAATCCTACTATTTCTAACATTTCTATTGACCTTTTGTGCATTTCTGGGGGAGAAATATGAGAATGAATTTCTAAACCCATTTTTACATTTTGAAGTGCAGTCAAACTTTCATGTAAGTTATGCGCTTGAAAGATATAACCATGCTTACGTCTGGCAATTGTCAGTTCTTTTGGAGAGGCACCGCATAATTCTTTTCCTAATACATTGACGCTACCTTCTTGAGCAGAACGCAAACCACCACAAATTGTCAGAAGCGTCGTTTTCCCAGAACCAGATGGTCCAGTCATAATAATTATTTCACCTGTTCTAATCTCCAAATTTATATCAAACAAAGCTTGTTTTCGGAGTTGACCTTTACCAAAGTAATGGTTAAGATTCTGGATATCAATAGCAGTTTCAGCAATCATTGTAGATTTTAGACTTTAGATTAGAATAGTTTAAATACTAATAAATTAAGATTTAGAACTTACGAAATAGTCATGGTACTGTTCACTGTTCACTGTTAAAACATATCTGCTGGATCGGCTGATTGTAACTTTTGAGTTGCAAATACCCCAGACATCCCACAAGCAACTATAGTTAAAATAAAAACAGTTATAGCCCGTGAAACTGTCATATAAATAGGTAAATTTGTAGCAGCAGCAGCTAATTGATATAACCCTAATGGGATAAAAAAACCGGGAATAAAGCCAACTGTGGCAATAATTATTGCTTCTTCAAAAATGACTCCTAATAAGTAATTATTTCCATAACCCATTGCTTTGAAAGTTGCGTATTCTTTCAAGTGGGCATTTACGTCTGTTGAAAGAATTTGATAAACAATAATTACACCAATAATAAAACCCATGGATACCCCAAAGGTAAAAACGAAAGCAATTGGGCTTTCCTTGTTGAGAACATCTAATTCAAATTGGGTAAATCCTTCATTAGTAAGAACTTTAACATCTTCTGGTAAATATGCTTTCAATCTAGTTACAACTTCTTCGGCATCATATCCAGGTTCAAGGTAAATTAAACCAATATTTACGCTATTAGGTTTCCGCCCGGGAAACAAACGTAAAAAATTATCCGTACTGGAAAGTAAAATACCATCAAAAGCAAAGGAAGCACCAAATGAAAACAGTCCATTTACAGTAATAGTTCGTCTACCTATTTCCGTTTGAACATCTTTTCCTGCTTCAATAGTCGCAAAAACTCGATCGTATTCTCCCCTTGCTGCTTTATCAAATAAAAAGGTATCCGGTAATTGCATTTTATCGAGTTGCGCGTTAGCTTCGGGTATATCTAAGGCGGGTATTTCGGGATTAAATCCAATTGCTTGTACTTGAACTTTTTTCCGCGTTTGCGGATTTCTCCACGTTACTCCTCCGATATACATTGGCTCTGCTGCTTTAACTCCGGGTACGTCGGATGCCTCAAATAGTCTATTTCGCGGAAATGTAGATAAATTCAGAGTACTTTTGGCTTGGGAACTAATTAAAACAATATCCGAAACCACCGCACGATTTAGCTTTGTATTACTTTCAAACAACGAAGCTTGAAAGGCTAGTTGCATGAACATAAGAATATCCGCAAAAGCGATTCCTGAAATTGCCACAAAAAACCGTCCTTTGTGACGCGAAAGCTGTAACCAACCCAAGGGAGTACGGCGTTGAAGTTGTTGAATAAATCCCATTATCAATTATCAATTATC
>JBCBQE010001121.1:0-2225 GCA_039820385.1 Cyanobacteria bacterium J06635_10 | reverse complement strand
CCACGTCCTTCTTGACGCAAGTATACAACAACACCTTCCGAAGCATTTTCAATCATTTTCAAGGCTGCTTTTAACTGCATGCGACAATCGCAGCGTAAGGAACCTAAAGCATCTCCGGTAAGGCATTCGGAATGCATCCGCACCATGACAGATTTGTTGCCAAATTCATCCGGATTGCCCTTGACAATAGCAACGTGTTCTTTATTATCTAGAGTGTGACGGTAAGCGTAAATTTTGAAATTTCCGAACTCGGTGGGTAAATCGGCAACAGTTTCACGTTTAATTATCCTGTCGTAGCGCAGACGATAGCTAATTAAATCGGCTATACTGATAATCTTCAGTTTATGATGCTTGGAATATTCAACTAATTCCGGTAGCCGCGCCATAGAACCATCGGGGTTTTGGATTTCGCAAATTACCCCAGCGGGATATAAACCAGCTAATCGAGATAAATCGACAGCAGCTTCTGTATGTCCCGCTCGTTTGAGTACGCCTCCCTTTTTAGCGCGAATTGGGAAAATATGACCGGGGCGGCGTAAATCTTCCGGCTTAGTAATGGGATTGAGTGCGACTTGAATGGTGCGGGCGCGATCTTCAGCAGATATTCCCGTACTAACGCCTAATTCAGGTCCAGCGTCAATGCTGACGGTAAAAGCAGTTTGATTGGTATCCGTGATGTTTTTCACCATCAAAGGTAAATCTAGTTCATCAAGGCGATCGCCAGTCATTGCCAAACAAATCAATCCTCGCGCTTCCACTGCCATCAAGTTGATTGTATCTGGTGTTGCAAACTGAGCTGCACAAATTAAATCGCCTTCATTTTCTCGATTTTCATCGTCTACCACCACCACAGGGCGACCAGCTTTCAGATCGGCCAAGGCGGCATCAATAGAATCGAATTTAAATGCTTGGTTTGAAGAAGTAGTAACCGGGGTGGATTCCCCACCTTGGCCCGGTTGCTGTTCGGTAATATGCTGCGACACAGAGAATTTCTCGAAGAGCGAACGTTAATTTTTTTTAATAAACCTTGTTTTTCATTGTAGCTCTTTTGTGAAACACCGTCTTGATAGTAGCAATGATTCGATAACATAACAGAAGTGTTTGCCACTAAGTTAGGTTTTACTACTTAATTGCACAACAGTATAAGCGCAATCAACCTCCTTTGTTAGACAATCAAGCGGCAAACGCCGCGCCAGCAAAAATGCTGGCAAATGCGGAGTAATTGCATGAAGATCGAAAATAATTGGATAAGGATTATAGAACATGGGCAATTTTAGACGCGTACCCGTGGGAATTATTGGCGCGTCAGGCTACGGCGGAGTTCAATTAGTACGACTGTTATTAAATCACCCAGAACTCGAACTGGTGTATTTAGGTGGTGAAAATAGCGCTGGAAAATTTTTTAGCGATATTTATCCTCACTTAGCCCACGTCGTAAAACTTCCCATCGAAGCATTAGAACCTGAAGCAATCGCCCGTCGCTGCGAAGTCGTTTTTTTATCGTTACCCAACGGAGTCGCCTGCGAAATTGCACCAAAACTGCTCGAATATGGATGTAAAGTCCTCGATTTGTCTGCAGATTATCGATTTAGCGATTTGACAACTTACAGTAATTGGTATGGGAAAAAGCGTAAAGATATTGAAACTGTTGCCACAGCCATTTACGGACTACCAGAACTTTATCGCGATCGCATTTCCGATACTCAACTTGTAGGTTGTCCCGGTTGCCACCCTACCGCCAGTCTACTAGCACTTTCACCCCTCTTCAAGCAAGGATTGATCGTACCAGAAACCGCCATTATCGACGCAAAAGGCGGTACCTCTACCGGCGGAAGACAAGCCCAAACCCATCTATTATTATCCGAAGCAGATAACACCGTTGGAGCTTATAATGTAGCCCGTCACCGTCATACGCCAGAAATCGAGCAGATTTGCAGCGATTTAGCAGGGCATGAAGTAAACGTACAATTCACACCACACCTCATACCAATGGTGCGCGGAATTTTAGCAACAGTATATGCTACACTACGCGATCCTGGATTAGTACGAGATGACTTAATTACTATATATAAAGCTTTTTATCGTAACTCTTCCTGGGTAAAAATCTGTGAACCAGGAGTTTACCCCCAAACCAAATGGGCTTCCGGCAGCAATTTATGTTATCTAGGTATAGAAGTTGACTCTCGAACGCGCCGAATCATAGTCATATCAGCAATCGATAATTT
>JBCBQE010001120.1:0-2227 GCA_039820385.1 Cyanobacteria bacterium J06635_10 | reverse complement strand
GTGAGAATGGGAGCATCCCAAATTCGCAAAAAGCCCACAGGCTAGAAGCCTGGGGCTAGTATAACGAAGCCTACCTGCTCCCGGCTTAAATAGCCGGGAGCAGGTAGGCTTTGTTCATGTAGCCGCACCCTTACAGGGTGTCGGATAAAATATTTATTCAAAATTGGGATGCTCCCGTGAGAATTTCGTAAGTCCTGATTACATTAAATACATAGAATCTACATTTGAGTGCGTTAGTGAAGCTTAACGCACTCATTTTAATATCAATTAGAATTGCACTTTTGACAAAAAGACAGCGCAAGATTTTGATAGTTCAGCAAAATTATAAAAGATTGGTCGTAGCAATTCCTTTAAATTGGTTTTTAGAAAATCAAATAAGTAGCTATGCGTAATTAAATATAAGATACAACCTCACCCTCAATCCCTCTCCTGGCGGAAGGAGAGGGAAGCCGGAGGTAGGGCTCCGGTTTTATATTTAATTCGATCCACTTACTTACAGCATTAATTTCCTAATTATTCAATGCAAAAATTCCCGGATATATCTGGGGATGCAATCCAAAATATAACATCTAAAATCCCATGACTGTAATATCTATAAAACCCAACATCAAATTAGAAATTAGAGAATTTTTCAAACTTGCAATTCCCCTAGCCAGTGCTCAAATTGCCCAAGCTGCTACGGGTTTTATCGATACCGTGATGATGGGTTGGTTGGGTGCCCAAACTTTGGCTGCGGGTGGTTTAGCAGCTATGACATTCACAACTTTAGTGATGACGATTTCAGGAATTCTCTCTGGGGTTAGCCCAATGGTTGCCCAAGCTTACGGTGCCCGACATAAAACACAAGTTGGAAGGATAATGCGTCAGGGTTTGTGGTTGGCTATGGTATTGGCAATTCCGGGAATGCTTTTTCTCAGTCACCTGGATGCTTTAATGCTGCAACTAGGGCAAGCAGCCCCAACCGTTACTTTAGCAAATACCTACCTCGATATTATGGTGTGGGGACTATTTCCGGCTTTGGGATTTACGGTATTGCGGAGTTTGGTGTCTTCCTTATCCCAAGCTCGCCCAGTGATGATTGTTGTAATTGCAGCAACTCTGTTCAACGCTTTTGGTAATTACGTTTTAGCATTTGGTAAACTCGGTTTTCCTAAAATGGAACTAGCTGGTTTGGCTGTTGCAAGCGTTTGTGCTCACTGGATTATGTTCCTATCTTTACTCATGTATGTATTAGTACATAAGTCCCTGCAACAGTACCAATTGTTTCAAAACTTAATCAAAATCGAATTGAAGATTATCTCGGAACTATTGTGGGTAGGCTTACCAATTGGTGTTATTACTGCTTTGGAGTACGGCTTAGTGACGATTTTAACTTTTTTGATGGGGATGTTAGGAACTAACGTATTAGCTGCCCATCAAATCGTCTTACAAACGATGGTGGTAATTTTCATGATTCCATTAGCAATGTCCTATGCTACAACAGTTCGCGTCGCAGGGTGGATGGGACAAAAAAATCATCAGGGTGCCAGACAAGCAGGGTATTTGAGTATGGGTTTGGGAGGATTGTTTATGGCTGTAACGGCGATCGCCTTATTATTTAACCTGGAAAAAGTGATCGGGTTGTATTTAAATATTAAGAATCCTGAGAATGCCTCGGTAGTCGCTATAGCCTTACCAATGCTTGCAGTTGCATCTTGCGGACAAATTTTGGATGGGGTGCAAAGAACAGCAAATGGTGCATTACAAGGGCTCAAGGATACTCGCGTACCAATGCTACTGAGTTTGATTGCTTACTGGGGTATTGGTTTGACAAGTGGTTATTTCTTAGGGTTTTACCTTGGTTTGGGTGGTGTTGGTTTATGGATTGGACAATCGATTGGTTTTGGAATGGGAGCGGTTTTTTTCATGTGGCGCTTTCGTCGATTGATGTTCGTTGGCAAAAGTTAATTAAATTACAGTAATTCCAATTAATTTCTATAATGCGAGCTTTCCGGCTCGCACTACCAAACATTTTTGTTCTATTTGGAACGACCATAACAGATAATATGATTACATTGAAAATCCCGGCTTTTTTCACAAAGCCGGGTTTCTAAAAGATCCAATTATTATCATTAGTATGCTTCATTAAGTAGGTTGGCATTGAAAATAGTAATTGGGATAAGGCAAAAGGCTGTCTTGCTGTCATGCAATAGGAATAAGGGTTTGAGGGTAATTTACATTCTGTAAT
>JBCBQE010001119.1:0-2231 GCA_039820385.1 Cyanobacteria bacterium J06635_10 | reverse complement strand
ATTACAGATTATCTGGTGTATGGGTGAGGAATTAGCAATGCCAAAAGTAACCGCTGTGGGAAAAACCTTTGAATGTGAATCCGGTAGTAATCTGCGTAAAGTCTTACTGAAGCAGGGTATTGACCTTTATAACGGTAATTCCAAAATTATAAACTGTAGGGGTATTGGTAGTTGCGGTACTTGTGCGATCGCGATCGAGGGAGTTGTCTCGGAGCCTAATTGGAAGGAAAAGACTAGATTGGGGCTTCCTCCTCATTCTCCTGAGAAAAATCGTCGTTTGGCTTGTCAAACTAAGGTTTTAGGAGATGTGAGCGTTACCAAGTATGATGGCTTTTGGGGACAAGGTTCTGAAGTTATCTGGACGAATTGAAAGGGTAAGAAGTAAGAAGTAAGGAATAAAGAGCAAGGAGTTATTTTCTCCTCCCTCTACTCCCTTTAACCCCTGCTCTCGGCAATTTTGACTTTTAACGAACGATCAATAGGTTAACTACTACTCATCATCAACTTTTCTTCGATTAGACTTAATCTGACTCCGCTTCCTTTTAGAATCAACACGCTTTTGTTGGGAACTAACTGACGGTTTGGTAGGTTTGCGTTTTTTCTTAATTACCATGGCACTTTTAATCAGTTCTTTTAATCTCACAAAGGCATCTTCTCGATTTTTTAGCTGACTTCTGTATTCTTGAGCTTTAATAATGATAATACCATCTTGAGTAATGCGTTTATCATTTAAATTCAACAGCCGCTGTTTATAATAATCCGGTAATGATGAAGCATTGATATCAAAACGTAAATGTATAGCGGTAGCAACCTTATTTACATTTTGTCCCCCAGCACCTTGGGAACGAATTGCACTAATTTCGATTTCGTTTTCGGGAATAATTACGGTATTAGAAATTTGTAGCATAAATTCTTTAAATATAGAAATTTCAGAGTTTAGAGATAAGATTGCTCTGATTATGATAAATAAATCAGATATAGCAATTCTAAATATAAATACTTAAAAAATAAAATAAATTATTAATTTATACTTACCTTGCCAATTTATTTTTATTGACTTATGTTGTTAGCTCGGGGTTTGTAACTCCCAGTAGATTTAGATTATCTACCAAAATTACGCTCAAAATGAAGTGATTTGACGTAAATATACT
The DNA here is from genome assembly GCA_039820385.1 of Cyanobacteria bacterium J06635_10. Classification (GTDB taxonomy): domain Bacteria; phylum Cyanobacteriota; class Cyanobacteriia; order Cyanobacteriales; family Nostocaceae; genus Rivularia. The sequence continues at coordinate 1,080 of JBCBQE010001119.1, read as the reverse complement.
TGGATACGTTGAATACATAATTAACTTGCACTCTTGTATTAGAGATATTTCTACAGGCAACATGGATATAATAATGGCATTGTGTTTGGGTATTGGCTTGAGCGCTGCATGTGGCTTTCGAGTCTTTATTCCACCTTTAGCGCTCAGTATTGCAGCCCACGGTGAAGTAGTCCAATTATCTTCTGATTGGCAATGGTTGGGTACTTATCCAGCACTCATTACTTTGGGCATTGCGGCAACGATTGAAGTGCTTGCTTATTTTATTCCTTGGGTGAGTAACTTGCTTGACTCCGTTGAAATAGCCCTTGCTCCTATGATGGGAATGTTCGTTACTGCATCAAGTTTATCAGTGGCTGGAGAGTTTAACCCAGTTATCGTATGGACTGTAGCGGCTATTGCTGGTGGGGCTACTGCTGAAACTGTGGAGGTAGCAACATCTCTGACAAGGTTAGTTGCATCTGGTGTAACTGTTGGTATGGGAGGACCTATTGTTTCTTTAGTTGAAGCAATATGTTCTATTGTACTGTCGATTTTGGCAATAAGTGCTCCTATTTTGGCGATGTTGTTAGTTATCTTTTTGGTTGTTCATGGTGCTCGTCGGATTTTAAGGTTTTTTTCTAAGAGGAAGCAAAGACGGAAAATTCAAGATAAAATGACAATTAAAAACTGATTGTTTCATTATACTAAGATTCAATCCCCTCCACTTATAGTTACTATGGTTGCTACCGTTCATTACTATAATATTACTTGGGAATTATTACCCGAAGACTTCATTTTAGACTCGGAACCAGTGGATAATGTAAATCAACCACCCCTTGCTGCGGCTCTTACTGAAAGTTTAGAATTGGCAGGTAAATTATCATCAAATGCTTTAGTTACAACTAATTACGGTATCTGCGCTACTCTTAATGGCAAAATGGTTGTTAAGGCTCCTGATTGGGCTTATGTAGCGCAAATAACTGTTTCTAGGGAAGAGGTAAAACGCAGCTATACTCCAAATTTACAGGGTGATATTCCATTAGTGGTTATTGAGTTTCTTTCGGATACAGAAGAGACAGAATATTCCAGCAAACGTACCTA
>JBCBQE010001118.1:0-2236 GCA_039820385.1 Cyanobacteria bacterium J06635_10 | reverse complement strand
CCCCCCCCCCCCCCCCCCCCCCCCCCCCCCCCCGCCCCCCGGGGGAAGAATAAATTATTCACAATTACTAATATTTTTCCTCTTGCTTTGGAATTATAAAAAAAACTAACAAAAACTCTGCGCTCCCTTTGCGTTTCCCTCTGCGATCCTTTGCGTTTAGAAATACAATACCAGCGTTGGTGCATGACTTAGATAGTTTATTAACTCACATCACCCGAAAAATATCTACCCCCTCTTCCCCCTCCTCCCCCTCTCCCCCCTCTCATATTTAACAACTTGACTCATGACAACAATAATCATAGACTTCGGAACTAGCAACACCGTTGTTTGCACCACCGACGCAATAACTCAACAACCCCGTACACTCAAATTCGATTCCCTTTCTCGTCGCTTTAACGAACAAGTTAGCGTCATTCCTTCTCAAGTATTTGTCAAATCACAAAATAAATTGATTTTCGGGGAACTAGTACGCGCTCAAAGATTGGGTTTCACTCAGCCACAACGTTATTTTCAAGCTTTTAAACGGGATTTAGCGGCGGATTTTGTTCCCCCTCCCCGGGTTTTGGATGATGTTAATTACAGTGCTGAAGCGATATCGGAATTATTTCTCAAGGAAATTTGGCAACAGGTGAAGGAACAATTGGAACCCAGTCGGGTTGTTTTTACGGTTCCCGTAGGTGCTTTTGAACGCTATTTACATTGGTTTAACGGTTTGGGGGAAAAGCTGGATATTCCCGAGTTGCAAATCGTTGATGAATCGACAGCAGCAGCTTTGGGTTATGCTGTCAAGCGCCCTGGTAGTTTAGTTTTGGTAGTGGATTTCGGTGGTGGTACTTTGGATTTAAGTTTGGTGCGTACTGTTAAGAGTAATTCTCAATCTTCTAGTGTACGTGCTGAAGTAATTGCGAAATCTGATGCTTTTGTGGGAGGGATAGATATTGATAATTGGATTATAGAAGATTATCTGCGAAAAACCGGTTCGAGTCGGCAAGAAGTGGGAGAAGTTGGTTATCAGAATTTATTGGAAATTGCCGAAAGGTTGAAAATTAAGCTTTCTACCGATGGTGAAGCGAAAGAAGCTTGGTTTGACGATGAGAATTTTATGTCTCACGAATTGCAGTTAAACCGGGATGAATTCGCGGATATTTTAGAGAATCGTCAGTTATTAGAGCAATTAAGACAGACATTAGATGAAGTATTAGCGATCGCATTGAGTAAAGGTATTGGAAAGGCGGATATAGAGAAGGTATTGTTAGTGGGTGGTAGCTGTCAAATTAAAGCAGTACAGCAACTGATAATTTCTTATTTTGGCAGACAGAAAGTAAAATTGGATAAACCCTTTGAAGCAGTAGCACATGGGGGTTTGGCTTTAAATGAAATGGTAGAAATAGACGATTATTTGCGTCATAGTTATGCAATTCGGTTGTGGGAACCCCATAGTAAAAAATATTCCTACATGACATTGATTGAAAAGGGAACGAATTATTTAGGGAATAACGATAAGAAGAATAGAATTGATGAACCATTGATATTACAAGCAGCGATAGAAGGGCAAAAAGAGATTCGCTTGGATATCGGGGAAATTGCGGAGATGTCCCAAGCAGAGGTTAGTTATGATGCTCAAGGTAGGATGACGAGCAGTCATTTAGTCAAACAGGAAACTTATCGTTCCTTGGATACTCAACATCAACAGGTTTGTATCGCGCATTTAGAGCCAGCAGGAGAATTGGGAATCGATAGAGTTTCGGTGCAATTTGGGGTGAATGAGCAAAGGATGTTGGTTGCTACGGTGAGGGATTTATTGACGGGGAAGGTGTTGGTGGTGAGAGAAGCGATCGCTAAGTTGAAATGAAATTTTTAAATAATTTATTCTTGTAGGGTGTGTGACGCTTTTACCATTTATCTAAGAAATTAATAATGATGATTTTAGCGTCACGCACCATTTATCCAATTCAATATAAATAACTAGAAAATAAATCAAAACTTGAAAATAAATTACTGAATTATAACAATACAATTTCCAGTCATATTTATAGGAATTACCCTATTATTTAGGGGTTTGCAACCCCTGGTGAGTTTGAATGCAGTAGAGTAATTTGTAATCATTTTAACTTATTTAATTAATAAACCGCAGAATCGAGAGCGCAGAGGAAAGAGTTTTTAGAGAGGTAATTTGTGATGTCGGAGAGTCAACCTAGAGAATATGATGCGGTGCTTGGTGGTACCCGTCAAGCTC
>JBCBQE010001117.1:0-2245 GCA_039820385.1 Cyanobacteria bacterium J06635_10 | reverse complement strand
TTATTTTTTTATATAATTGGGAATTGGTAATCGGTAATTGGTAATGGGTAATTGGTAATTGATTTTAACGTAGGGGAGGCAAAATGGGGTGTAGATTTTCTTCCCCCATTATTGCCGTTGCTGTGAAGGTTACGATAACCTATCTCAACAATCAAACAACCTGCATGTCGTCACGCACCATATTCTAAAACTCAATTGTCAATCAAAACTGTCCAATTCCTTGGTTGATTTTTTAAATCAACCAATGAATAATACTGATGAGAAATTTTACATTTATATTTAAATGCCGATTTACGGACCGGATTCGATTACTTTTGAAGGTGTAACTGGGGAACATCCAATTGTAAGCATTAAACATACCCGTGCTTGCGCTCAAAAATTTCTCGACAGTGATTTTTATGTTGTTCCTGGAATGGGGCATGGAACAAGACTATGGGGACCAAATTTTGTCGATCGCGTGCGTTATTTCTTAGTTACTCAATTAGAAGATTGGCGCGGCTAAAAATTTTAACTTCAACCAAAATATAACCTATAGGAAATTTTATCTATCTACTTATTTTTAAATCGCAAAACTTAATCATGAATTTTTCCATCCGGCATAATCGCGCCGTTTAACCTTGTACCATTCATATACGCCCCATAAAGATTCGCTTGTTCTAAAGAAGCAGCAGTAAAATCTGCATCGATTAGATCCGCCATTTTCAATAAAGCTTTATTGAGACTCGCACCAGTCAACTTAGCTTGATAAAGATTAGCCCCACAGAGGTTAGCTTCGCTCAAATTAGCTCCACTTAAATTAGCTCCATTCAAACATGCTTCAGTAAGGTTAGCACCCTTTAAATTAGCCTTACTCAAATCAACTTCACTCAAAGAGGCACCCTGTAAATTTACTCCACTCAGATTAACCTCATTTAAATAAGTACCGATCAAATTAGCACCTTTAAAATTCCTCTCTCCCGACTTATATCTTTCGATCAATTCGCTTACATCTATGTTCTTCATCGCTTCACAAAAACTAAAAAACCACTTTTCCAGTCTGGCTTGTCACAGTAAAAATATCAGTGTTTTTTGATACTTAATACTTGACGCGAAAAAGTTATGATGTTTTGTTTTTCAAAGGTGACAAGAATGGCCGCAACTGTCACAAGCGATAGTGCGCCAAGGCTTCGCTCCGCCTAAAAAACTAACGTTTTAGTTGCAGGCGTTAGATACTTGGAAAGTAAATTGTGGTTAATTTTATAAATAGTTTGACCTGTTTGATAAGCTACTCCCTTCTCGCTCTAAAATTACCGAAAAAGTATAGGCTGTGTTGAGGAACAAAACCCAGCATCTGCTTGGGTTTCACTATCTCCCTCCGGGAGACGCTCCGCGAACGTTCAACCCAACCTACGTTATAGGTAATCTTCTGCCGGTTCGGGAGTAAGCTTTTAAGTCTTAAGCAGGCTAACACCGCCCAGGTAATACAGCACGTATGCTTATGAGGTACAAGACAAGCAGGGGGAGCGGGGGGAGAGATGTATTGGGTTAGGGAGCGGTTTAAATGTACCTCATCTCATATAGATGAAATCTGCTGTATGATTTCATATATGACAAAAAATAATACTAAAGTACTACATACTGGCGATCGACCCTATGTGTTTCAGACACGCTGCGCTAACGGGCATGGGGACAGCGATCGCCCGTTCACCAAGTATGCTTGTACCTTTATGTCGTTCCGAAGGGACTTAGGGCTTAGGGCGACGTGAAGATCTATCGCAATGTGCCAGTATCATTATTTTTAGATTTCGCTACAATTACTTATTTGTGGTGTTTTAAAAGGCTTAGGAGAAGAAGCAACCAGTTCAATTTCTCCCTTGGCATTACGTATAAAGCCAGTAGCTTCTACAATTGCTGGTTTATTTGAGACTTGTGTAATCAAGTTACTGGAGTTACTTTGCTTGCCAGAAACTGACCAATTGCGAAGATCTAACCAAGAACCATTTAGATTCATTAAACTATGGGGATTATGAGGTATTCCTCCTCTTCCGGTGACTATAAAAGTGTTTCTATCTTGACTGGAGCATCCTGCTGCAATTTGTTGCGATCGATCTGATACTTGTGTCGGCAATTCTACCAAACCAGAACTAGGATCGATACCAAAATCATTGATTTCTACCGTACCATTAAGCCCAAATTGCGAACTAGCTGTGATATCGCTTGATTCAGTGGTTTGTTCTCGAAATTCTAAACCGAACAAACCTTGAGT
>JBCBQE010001116.1:0-2247 GCA_039820385.1 Cyanobacteria bacterium J06635_10 | reverse complement strand
CCATTTTTGTAATTTTCGAGGAAACAACCACAAAGATAATTTTTGCGTCACTTCTCCGTAAATCATAAATGGCCGCGACAACAAGCTGAAAAATGGGGTGGATGGTTTTTATTTGCCATGTTTACCTTAATCTTTCTCTGGGAAGAACTCTGGGATTTAGAAAATACTGCTTATCTTAGCGCTTGTTTACTGTTATTAATTACTGCCGGAGCAATGATTTGCTCTGCCATATTTGAAAGGCGGTTTTGGTGTCGTTATTTATGTCCTATTGGTGGCATGAATGGCTTATTTGCTAAACTCTCAATGACCGAATTAAGAGCGCAGCAAGGAATTTGTTCGGCAACTTGTACAACTTATCAATGTTACAAGGGTGGACCTGAAAAAGGCGAAGGAATGGAAACAAATGGCTGTCCTTTATATTCTCACCCAGCACAATTAGAAGATAACCGAGATTGCGTTTTATGTATGACTTGTCTTAAAGCCTGTCCCCATCGCTCCGTTGAATTTAATTTACGTCCTCCCGGTATCGAACTTTGGACAACTCATATACCTCGTAGTTATGAAGTAGCGTTGTTATTTTTACTATTAGGAGGAGTGTATCTTCATCGCTTACCTGAAATTCAACAAGTGATGAAATTACAATTCGATTTAAATAATTTTTGGCAACATTCGGAGTTATCAATACTTGCTTTAATCATCCCAATCGCAATTCCCTTTGCTGCTTATATTTTAATGCAGGCTTTTTATCGATTTAATTGTTATCTAAAAAAGACAATATATCAACAAAGAAATGTAATTAAACCCAAGCCTTTTTTAGAACTTGCTTATGGTTATTTACCATTAATATTAGGTGGTAGTTTAGCTCATTATTTACGTTTGGGTTTGAATGAAGCAGGACGCATATTACCAGTAACTTTTGCTACTTTTGGTTTGAATGGTGCATCCTTACCCATAATCATAGCCCACCCCGCAGTCATCGCTTTTTTGCAAGGTACTACTTTGATTTTTTCAACTTTACTAACGATATTGCTAACACAGAAAATAGCTCGTCAACCCCTGCGCTGTTTATTTTGGCAACATTTAGCAGCAATTGGCTTAGCAGTAAGTATGTGGACAATAATTATATCTGTGTAACACTGATTAATTTCTTCCTGCGCTTAGGATTACCGAATTGATTGAGAGAGGAAAGGAGAAATTTGGCGTTGCTGAAAAGAAGTATGAGACGGTACCTATAATGCAAGGGGCAGGCTTAATTTATGCAAGATGCCGATACCCTGACGGATAAAAACGGGCCTCAGAGAACTAGTAATCGCTGCAAGGAGCGGGCGTACATAGTGACAATCGTTGTTTTTACTGCAAGATTTAAATCAATTAATTGGAAAGACTATGAAGCGTTGCTATGAGGCGGTGAAGTAAGCATCCTACTAAATATAGATACATAAACCTCTAAATGGAAAGTTAATAATATTACATTATTTATTGTATAATAAGTTCGTTTTAATTTATATCTTGCACCATTGTCGTTAATCCCAAACGCCAAATGAATCTTGGCTGCATACACAAAGTACGTTAAAACCTACTGAAACCGTTACTCAGTCTGATTTATCAGACTTTTGCTGTGAGCTTGGGAATGAATTCCCAGGCGGTTATTGGGATTAGTGGAAGATGTTAGTTTTAATGTACTTGTGCGATGAAAATGGGATTTTCAGTGCTAAGCATATGTCAGTACAGTCAAAAAAATACGAGAAGCACGGTAAATCTTATGACTGATAAATAGTTAGCATAATAAATGATTTTTCTAAATTTCCGTCTCTTGACTGATCTTGGTTTGGTAAAACAATTTTGGATTTTGGATTTACAATTTTGGATTGTCCCCATAAGTAAAATTAGGGGCTTGGGGGATTTTGGATTTACGTTAGCGATCGCGTTGGCGTGCGCTCTGCGCTCAGCGTGTCCGATAGGACATAAATCGATTGTTTCCATAGTTAAAACTAGGAGCCCCTCAAACATTCATAATCCAAAATCTAAAATCTAAAATCTAAAATTATTTCGGTCACTTTCAGTGATAATTGATAAAGTTGTTTCTTTATTTATATACCGAACTGAATTCACCATTCGCCTATCAACACCCGAAGAGTCGTATTTTAATGAGGGGTAACACCCAGTACGATAAAAATCCCTGGAACTCTTTTCAAATCTGATTTTCAAAGCAGAAAGTTTTTCATCTTCACAGTTATTTGATAAAAT
>JBCBQE010001115.1:0-2247 GCA_039820385.1 Cyanobacteria bacterium J06635_10 | reverse complement strand
ATCAACTGTAAATCATAAAGAACAATTAGGTGGTTCGACTTTCCGTTATCCACCGACGACTACAGTGACTCCCTTCCCTGCTCCCCATACATCAGCAGATAGCTATACCGCAACCAGTAGCGTTTCCGAATCCCAAGATTATCATACCAATCCACATAACGCACAGATGTCTAAAGCCCATGTGGAACTAGAAATCTTAGAACAAATGCGGGAAATTTTGGCATTAGGAAACCATATTGGTATAGAATACGTAGACGAGCGTAGATTCCGTATCGGTTCTTGGAATAGTTACGCCGGACATCAAATACAAGATATGGCAGATGCGATCGCAGCATTAGAAGCCTGTTTAGTAGAACATAATAACGACTATGTGCGTATCTTCGGAATTGAACCCAAAGCCAACCGACGGTTATCAGAAATAATGGTTCAGCGTCCGAGTGGTAAACTTGTTCCTAGATAACCAAAACATGTAGAGACGTAGCAGTGCTACGTCTCCCAAAATATGTATCAAATGGAAACTAATACTATTGTATTAATTATAGAAATTTTGAATTAAGAGAATCGAAAAAAAGCATTGAATTGATCGAGTTCAGCCTTTACATTTATATGTGTTTAAAATACAGAACGGATAATTTGTTGAAAGTTCAACCCTAGAATTATCCCACAATTTATGTTAGTTAAAATACAAATTCAAACTCTTTGGCAATATTCCATCTTTTATTTTCATGCTTTAACAGCGTCAACTTCTGTGCATTAAACTCAAAATGCAACTCCCGATTTTCAAATTCTATCCAAGCAGCTTTAAATTTACTCCGCTTCAAATCTTTAAAAGCAACCGTCATGTGAGGAGTAAAGCCGCGAGATTTACCAACTTTGTCAAGGGTTCCCAGATTAGTTTCTAAACAAAACATTAAATCAGCTTGTAAATTCATTAAATCTGGAGTTTGAACTACATCAATATATATAACGTGGGGAGAAAAGGCATTATAACCATTAAGAGTAATTGGTATTGAATTTTTTTCCATGGCAAAGTTATGTAAGCATTCCTCCAAAAGCGGTAAATTACCGGAATCCCATTCAAAAGGCGGTTGTAAGGTAATATGCGGTGGCGATTTTTGAGCATGCTTGCTGTCGTAATTATCGGCAAAATACTGCTTAATCTCGTTAGCGTAATCTTGAATTTCCTGTGGTGGTAATAAGGCAATGAAGTATAAACTCATGATGGAGGATGGTAGTTAGTGGTTTATGGAACAACTATCAATTATCAATTATCAATTATCAATTATCAACCAACAACCATCAACTAACCACTATCAACTATAGCAATCCTAAATAATTCACGATCAAATACTGATGAATTTTTAGTAATATATAAAACTACTATTTTTTACGCAATATATCAATTCAGCCACAAAACCTACTTTTATTCATCAAGTGTTTTCTCACGTTTGATTCCGGATTGCTATATCAACTATCAACTAACCACTATCAATTATCAACCAACAACCATCAACTAACCACTATCAACTAACCCAATTTTACATTTTCTTCATATTGTCATTTCTGTGTCACATTTGTTTGTCATACTACATATCATTGAATTTGGGTGTGACTGAGTCATGAGAAATCAACTCTGATTGCGGAAGAGGAAGATCATTTTCATCGCTGCACAGGATTTAAGTTTGTTAAAGGTTTTCAAACTGGAGATATTGTAAAAGCGGTTGTACTTTCCGGTAAAAAAGTTGGACAATATATTGGCAGAATAGCGATAAGAAGTACAGGTAGTTTTAACATCTCAACTCGTCAAAAGTTAGTGCAAGGTATTTCTTACAAATATTGCAAAACTATTCATTTTAATTAAATGCCACGGTTTTTCCTCCCAGGTTTATAAAACCTGGTTTTCCAAACTACCGAGAAGTTTTTATGAGTAAATCCAAAAATAATATAAAGGCATCAATCAACTTATCAAAAAAACAGTCCCCTCAACTACAAGCGACTCTAGGGTTAATCGATGCAGTAGGGATAATCGTCGGCATTGTCATCGGAGCGGGTATTTTTGAAACACCAGCTTTGGTTGCTGCTAATAGTGGTAATGGGATGACGTTAATTTGGCTATGGTTTGGTGGTGGTGTCATCTCTTTAATTGGGGCTTTATGTTTTGCTGAATTAGCCGCCACCTTTCCCCACCCTGGTGGCAGCTACTATTATTTATATCGCGCATTTGGAGGGCAGATTAATCTGCCCTCC
>JBCBQE010001114.1:0-2248 GCA_039820385.1 Cyanobacteria bacterium J06635_10 | reverse complement strand
CCTATACCAAATCTTTGCGACGTTCTTTCAATCAAATGTTTTGTATTTGGGTTCATGATTTAATTATGCATGGACCAAAGTTTACCACTGGAAAAATATATTACTGTATTTCACCACAATTAGGAAACAATCAACAGGAAAAAGTACAGAAAAATGGCTTGGATAAAACTTCCCATTCCAAATCACTACAAGACGACTCTGAATATTTGGTTGGTTGGCTGAAGTGGATAATTAGTCAGTTTTTGATTTCTCCATCCGGATTAAATAAGTTACATGATGCAGAAACATTTAAACATCAACTTGCTCAAGCACTTTTAATTGCCGAAAATTTAGAAATTATCTCTATTTGGAGTCCAACTTTTCTCAAAGTTATTCTTGATTATATTCAAAACAATCGCAAGCAACTAGCTTTTGAACTTGTAGATAAAATGTCAGCAAAACGGCGTTTAGTTCTGTTGCAACCTCATTTATTCACACCAGTTTCTACAAATAATAAATTAAACGAAGTATTTCAGACAACTAATCGAGATGAAATTCCTTGGAACCTATTATGGAGCGAACTTAAACTTATTTCTTGTTGGGATAGTGTAAATGCTGCAGATGGTGCTGATTTTTTACGTTCTTTATTCCCTAACGTTTTGATACAAGGAAAGGGACTTCTCGCTACAGAAGCACCAATGACTATTCCCTTAATTCCCGCAAAAGGATGTGTACCATTACTGAATGAAATATTCTTTGAGTTTCTAGATGAAAGCGGATTTATTTATCAACTTCATGAATTAAAACAGGGAGAAATATATGAAATGATTATTTCTCAAAAGGGAGGATTATATCGCTATCGCATTGGCGATAGAGTACGTTTCACTCATTTATACCTAAATACCCCTTGTCTCGAATTTATGGGAAGACAAAAGGAAGTTAGCGATTTAGTTGGTGAAAAATTACATTCAGAATTTGTTCGTGATGTTTTAGAAACTTTACCTCTCGAAGGAACCTGTTTTAAAACTTTGGTACCTGTAAAATATCCCAAAGAACACTATATTTTATTACTTGATACTGCAAAAAATAATCCTGAAGAGATTGCGTCACTCTTGGAAGAAGGTTTACAAAAATCACATCATTATTGTCGAGCAAGACTATTACAACAATTAGAAAATGTCCGCGTTATGGTGTCTTCCCGAATCCCTGAAATTATCAGTTTATACCAAGCCAGTGCTGGTAAAAAATGGGGAGATTTAAAACACGATATTCTTTCTACAAAACCCATTGAAAAAGATTTATTGCTTGAATTAAAACAAGCTTGTTCGATTAATAAGTAAGTACGTTAAATTCAAGACAAAACCTCACATCCACCCTTCTCTTCAATGGGCGAGGTGAGGTTTCATCTCACATATAATTATATCTACATACTTAATTATTCAAATAATTACGAATTAATCCTTGTTTTGCTATAAATCCTATCCACACCCCTACTAAAGGATGCTTTTTAATTTATTTCTATGCTATCGATATTAATATAGCGGTTTTCAGTTGGGTGCAATAGAAAAACCTCACCCCTTCTCCTCTCCGCTACTTTGAAGAGGGGTGCTCGGAGAGGGGGGTGAGGTTTGATTGTGTACTTCACCCAACCGAAATGCGCTACATATAAAATTGATATAAGACATATCCATCACCTATAAATAAAGAATGGTTGCTAATTCTCAATTTCAATACATGAGCCCCCAGGAATACTTAGAATGGGAAAAAACTCAGGAACTCCGTTATGAGTACATTGACGGAGAAGTTTTTGCAATGACTGGGGGAACTAAATCCCATAACCGCATTGCTTTAAATTTATTCGCTGAGTTAGATGGCTTTTTAGCAGAAAAAGGCTGTGATGTTTTCATCTCCGATGTGAAAGTACAAGTATCGCCATCAGGACCTTATCATTATCCTGATGTAGTGGTAACTTGTGATAATAGGGATAAAGAATCAATCGATTTAGTCCAATATCCTTGTTTAATTGTAGAAGTACTTTCCCCATCAACCGAAGCTTTCGATAGAGGTAAGAAATTTACTCGCTATCGTCAATCAACCACTTTACAAGAATACGTTTTAATTGAATCCGATGAAATTGGTGTAGAATGCTTTCGTCGTAACGATCAAGGCTTGTGGGTTTTACATACTTATGGAAAAGGGGATACTTTAAATTTCTCAAGTCTAGGGATTTCGATTGCCGTGGAAAGGTTGTATCGACAAGTTAGATTTG
>JBCBQE010001113.1:0-2248 GCA_039820385.1 Cyanobacteria bacterium J06635_10 | reverse complement strand
ATCTTTTATTTACCCTCAATGCTTTTAACGTTTGAGTAAATTAAAAAAAGAGCAGAACATTATGACTAACAATCTAGTTGAAAATATTATCCCATCGCAACCTATTGTAGACAAGAAGTCAGATCCTCGTACGCTTAAGTCTCGCTTGCAGTGGGGTGAACCTGCATTTACAATCGTTGACGTGCGCGATCGCCAAACTTATAAAAATGGCCACATCATGGGCGCATTATCGATGAAGATGGATAATTTGGCAGACACAGCAATCAAAAGTTTATCTAGAAGCCGGGATATCTACGTTTACGGCGCTGATGATGCAGAAACGAAGCGAGCCGCACAAACTTTGATACGTGCTGGTTTTGAAAATGTATCGGAACTTAAGGGTGGATTTGCTGCATGGAAAGCAATCGGTGGTTCTACTGAGGGCATTGTAGAATCTATTGCCAATTAATTAATGTAGTATGAGCCACAGAGCTCGCAACTGCCTACTTTAACTTAAACATATGGGTTTAATTCCCCACCGTCATACGGTGAAGGAATTGGGTTGGGCTTTAAATCCCCATCCCAATTCCAAACAACTTCGGCTCTTCCAACTTCGGCTCTTCCAACTTCGGCTCTTCCTTCGTTTAATGTTCAAACAAACCTTGAAACTGCAATAAATCCAAACTGACTATTGTTGGTAAGCATGTAAAACAATCTTGGGCTAAATCTAATCTCTCCTCACGTTTAAGCATTTTTACTAACTTTCGCTGTATGCTGACTAAATAACGCACATCGTTAGCTGCGTAACTTAGTTGCTCGTCGGATAAATTAGCGGCGTTACCCCAGTCAGAAGATTGAGCGCTTTTATCGAGTTCTACTTGTTCTAATTGTTGCACCAACTCCTTAAGTCCGTGTCTGGGAGTATAAGTACGAACTAATTTACTCGCAATTTTGGTACAGAAAACGGGATTTACCATTATGCCCAGATAATGACGTAACGTTGCTAAGTCAAAACGGGCAAAATGAAATATTTTCAGGACATTAGTTGCTTCTAAGAGTTTTTGCAAATTAGGAGCAACATTTTGTCCTTTGGCAATCCTTACAACCGTAACATTACCTTTATCGTCCGCTATCTGCACCAAACATAAACGATCGCGTAAAGGTAATAATCCCATAGTTTCGGTATCTACAGCAATCGCCTCACATTTCAAATACTCACAAAGAGTGGCTTCATCAAAATCGCGATCGCAAACCTGAAAATCTTGTAATCCCATGAATCCTAAAAAATCAATATAGTGCCAGCAAAATGAAATTCCGATGGAACGCTACTTTATTAAAAAAAATCATAAATCAAAATTATCTACTCAGAATAAAAATTTGCGTCAGAAAATACTCACCTTCACTATTCACGGCAACACCAACCCCAGTAAAATTATACTTACCCTTAATATTCTTAAGATGTCCCGGACTTTCAATCCAACCTTTGATCGCCTCTGCAACAGGATCGTCATATCCGGAGTTGAATGCTACGTTTTCAGAAGCACTCTTGTAGCGAATAGAGATAGTATCCACTCGTTTGGCAAATCCATTATGACTAAACGGTACTTGATGCTTAGCCATATTCCGACTGTGAATCCTCGCTTGCTTAGAAATTCTGCTATCTAGCTTCAGCTTGGGCAATCCCCGATGGGCTCGATATTGATTTATTTTGTCAAATATTGACCTTTCTAAATCAGTAGTTCTTACAGTAGTAGATAGCCGGATCGGATGTGATTTAATTAACAATGGTTCGCGATCGTTTAATTCACTAGTTGACGTATGCCCCGGTACGGGCTTTGTCGTCATCGCGCTAGCTACAACCATCGTCGTAAAAGCAATGCCAAGAATAGTTTTTCGGCTCATGGGCAAAAAGGCATGGTTTATAGGGTCTTGAGACGTTAACCCAGATATTAAAGTTTCTTTCTATACCAGTACCTATTTAGGTATTTTATGATTTAAAGAATCTTTGCATATCCTTCGTTAGTCGTCAAGGCTAGCCAATTAAGGCAATTTTGATATTAAGTGATTCAAAATTATAAATGAAGAATTCAAAAAGTGTAAGCCCTATCTCAGCAAATATTCTGACTCAGTATCAGAATTATCAATTTTACAGAAAAATAAATGTTGATTTACTACATTAAAATGTAAAAAAGAATACTTATTATTACTAATGCCAATTAATCAAAAATTAGTTAAAAATAACACGTCATAACTCCCGGGTTCAACCCAA
>JBCBQE010001112.1:0-2259 GCA_039820385.1 Cyanobacteria bacterium J06635_10 | reverse complement strand
CTACCGTTGAAATTAACGATACAGGTATTAATGTTAGGGTTAATCATTGCCCAAAGTTCAATATAAAGATTGAACGACAATACCGTTTCCGTTTTGATGGTATTCCATTGTATCCTTACGAATCGATTGTACCGCAAGAACTCAAATACAATTACAATCTTGTTACTCTTGTTGAATGGTTCAAGGGTAATAAAACTAGGGTAAGGCGATGAATCCAACTAACAACTTTCAATTTAATAATGCCAAGATTAAAGTATCGAAGGTTAGAGTTTCTAATAACTTGGTTATTCCTTTAAAACCACCAGTAGTTTCTGAAAATTTAGTTTATCTACTCAAAAAGTAGTGAAACTCTCTTTCCTTCACAATTATGGACATGAAAAGTTAGATAAATTCAGTACGGGGAGGTTTCTCCCCACTACTGGATGATATCTAATTTTTCATCCACTAATTATCTGGAGGAACTACAATGTTTAAATTTTTGTTTGATTGTTCGGCATTTGAAATTTCCACCAACGTTCAAGCTATCAATAATATCTTATTCCCAGTTGTTTTGTTTGTGATTATCTTTTGGTTGATGTGCGAGATTTTCTTAGTTGAAGTTACAGTTGATAACAATTTACTGAGTATGAATCAAAAATTCATCTCTGGTGTTGTTAAAACTCAAATTCACGAAAATATCCTAAACCAAAAAGATGAATCAAACATCGAAAATTTGCTTTCTAACATGATAGCAAATATTGATAATTACAAAACTAGAACAGAACTGGTTGATATTGACAAAAAACATCAAAATCTTCAAATCGGATTGCGTACATAAACTGCGAAGATTTTAAGTTAGATGGATAGCGATTATAGAACTTTCACCTGGAAAGCTAATCAACACTTGTAATATTGAGCAACAAGTTAAAACTTGTAGAAATATTGGCGATTAGCAATTGAAAAGCCTCGGTATATTGATTAGGATTTATTTCATCTGCGAAAATTAAATAATTTATCTAATGAAGTAGGTTATCGCCAATAGAAGATAAATCAACAACTACATTTCCTAATTCCTTCGGTTCTAATTTGTGTAAACCACCTCCATACACCCGACCTCCAGAAATTAGAGCTTCGCCAGAAATATTCTTTAAAGCAAGCCACACATCCTTTTTCAGTGAGGGCTGATGCGAAAAAGCTTTATTTAAAATGGGTTTTGGGTATAGCATTAAGTACACATTAGTGGCGATAAGCGGAGCTTAACGCCCATAGGGCGTAACGCCATAGAATGATTCAAGATAAATCGGAAGGGTTTTCTGCGACTGCTATTAGTTCGTCCCATGTAAGTACATAGGAATGGAGTCGGAGGACGATTTTCTTGAGAGTACCAAGGGGTGCGATGTTTACACAGATAGCGGGAACTAATACAGCTTTCTTCACCTATCTGGAGATATTGCCAAAGCATAGGATAGTTATGTTGTATTTCAGGTAAAGGCAAATTACAATCAAGTAAGAATAACTGTTGTTCTAAAAGGGGATTACCAAGTATATCAGTTTCAATTTCTTCTACTAATAAATAGCGAGGACTTGGTAAAATTGGTTTCAAAAACTGAGCAGGAATTTGGCGAGCATTAGCTTGTTCTTTTGTGAGGACGAAAAAACTATTGGCTCCCGTCGCTAGTCCGCGTTTAATATTAAATAAATCTTTTAATTTAAATTGTTTGTAATTGAAATTTTTTGGTTTAGATATTAATCCAATACTAGTCCACTTGGAAGTATTACGTAACGTATTAGATGTAACTAAATTTCTCTTTTCAGGAGCTGTGAGACTACCGCCGTAAGTAAACTCAATTGTATGATTATGTGATGGCAAAGTTTTTTTAAACCAAACAACTGTACTTGACACCAACGCATCATCAAACTGCACTTCATTTGGACAAAAACGATGAACGCGCATTAAAGTTACATTATTAAGTAAATAATCTTTTACTTCTTGTCCATAATTGACATCCATAAATCCACTCGGTATCAGCCACCCAGCAATTCCATTTTCTGCCATCCAGGCATCTGCAATACACAAAAAATGGCAATATAAACTTGCTAACTGACTTAGTTTAATTCCAGCTATTTTTAGGCTTTTATTTTGTAGTCTTAGTTTATCGCTACGGTTTAAATGATGGTGACGGACATAAGGTGGGTTACAAATGATTAAATTAGCTTTTTCCTCTTGATTTTTAGGTGCTAAAGCTTTTGTAAAATCACTAATATTGATTTTTAATGGTG
>JBCBQE010001111.1:0-2269 GCA_039820385.1 Cyanobacteria bacterium J06635_10 | reverse complement strand
AATTTCTTTAGTTGATAATAACGGAAAACTAAAATTATCAGAAACTCAAGGAATTTCACCTTGTTTTACTGACCACAATTCAACTGTACCAGAAGGAAAAATAATATTTCCCCCATCAAGGATGATATCATTACCAATAAGGGCTAAAGTTTGATTGTTTGAATTTTGATAATTTAATCCAGAAGCACGGTTACTTCTATCAATAGGATTATTTCGCTTTCCTTTTAAATTGTTACCAGAACCATTAATATTTATAGAACTATTAGAATTAGAACCAAACTGCAAACCAAGGGGAACGCTGATAGTAAGGAGAGGTTTTATTGAAGGGTTAATAGCGTTGAATTCTGTTCCATCAGCAAACTTGATTTTCTCCGCAGTTGAACCAATAAATGAGCCGCCGATATCTAATGTTGCGTTTGGGCCAAAAATAATTCCTTGGGGGTTAATTAAAAATAAATTTGCCGTACTTGGTTGTATGCCATCAATCCAAGTTTGTATCGTACCGTTAATATTAGAAGGTGAATTACCAGTTACTCTTGTGAGAATATTTTCAATTCCTGTGTCGTGAACGAAACGTACTGTATCTCCTGATTGGATAGAAAATTCTTTCAAACTGTGGAAGAGATTTGTAGCGTTTTCAGGTCTGCTTCCGCCAGTAATTTCGTGTATTCCACCTTGTATAATATTAACTTGAGTGGGTAAAGTTGAATCACCAGTGATTCGAGTTTGAGCCAATACGGGTAACGGTGCTTTCAGAAGAGAAGAAATTCCAATAAATAACAGAATTTGCTTGAATCTAAATAGCAAATCGAAAGAAGTGGTAGAGCACATTTATGTTTTCTCTGTCATAACAGCACAAGACGCTTTTCCATTTTATTGACTTAGTATGGCATCTGTGTCCGAGAAAACCCTGATAAGCTTAAAAAAAAATTTACATTTGTTTGTTAGACTTCTCTACGTTGAAAACGTTTAACTACAGATGAAGCCATTAATGATAACATTGCCAGCAATCCCGTATTTGTGGAGCCTTCTGGTATTGCTTGGGCTTTACTGTAGTTGCTTTCTCCTTCTTGCCAAAAGCCTCCCCAAGGCCATGGTAGATCCCCCGGATCATCGTCGTTACCATTGCCATTTCCATTGCCGTTCCCATTGCCGTTAGCATAATAAATCCCGCTATCAATCATCATTGCTGTAACATCAGAAGAGCGATCTACAATGTAATTGCTATTTCCCCAAATATTGTTGGCTTTGTTTGCTGCATCTTGCCCTAAAGCAGATAAATTTAGCTGAGCAGAATGATTTACATCCCAACCAATGTAGTCGAAGGCTGTTAGATCTAATCCTGAAATGCTCCTGGTTTCTCCCTGTTGAATTGTAGAACTCATAATACCTAAACTAGGCTGAGTAGTAGTAGTCTTCCAGTGACTAGCTTGGTTCAGAAATCCATTAGAAAATTCACCCGTTTGAGTTTGTCCCCCATCAGTGGAAAAATACTTTGTTCCACCTACTCTATAGTCAATTGCTCCTTGATTTGCGCTATTATTTGAATAGCGGAACATATCCAAAGCAGTAGGTAATGCCAATTGACTGCTTCGAGCATCAATACCGCTGATAAAACCTAAACCATGACCAATTTCGTGGAGAACAACGCTGACAAAATCATATTCATTATTGGGAGTATTGCCATTAACGTAATCGTAACTCCAATTAACAGAGTTTTCTAATTGAATATAGAGGTCTAATCCAGAAGCATCGCCGCTAATATCATTACCTAAAGCTTTATTATTAGCACTAGTCTGCATAATTTCGTAAAAATTACCATTAATGCTACCATTTTGGAGCATTACTGAATATTTATCGCTGCCTTGGTTAGAAGTTGGCAACAGGTTCAGATTGGCAGTACCATCAGCATCTAAACCTTGTTTATATTTGTCATAGTTCATCTTCACAATGGATGGAGTTGCACCACCCAATTTACCTGTAGGAAGTAAACCACTAGTCATCTGGAAGTGGACGTTAATGTCAACATTTGAATCCTGCAAATAAGATGACCAAATATTACCTGCTAATTCTACCCCTTCAATTTGTTCTTTTGTAATTGTTCCCGGTTGATAGCTAAAATTAAACGATACTGCTTCTGCGGGAAGACAAGCTGCAATAACTCCTATTAAGGTTAACGGTGTGGCTACAGCAAAATTTTTAATCTTATTCAGTAACTGATTTTTTTGATATTGTATTTTCATAATTTTGAGATGCAAAACCTTTATCG
>JBCBQE010001110.1:0-2269 GCA_039820385.1 Cyanobacteria bacterium J06635_10 | reverse complement strand
GCCATTTGCTACAACGGAGGGGACCTCCGCAACGCAATGGCTCCCCAAGACCGCGCTGCTTCACCGCTTTTTGCCTCCCCTACAAGTTCACTGTTCACTGTTCACTGTTCACTGTTCACTGTTCTGAAGTTGTATTCACTAGCACCGGAATGGCAACTAACGCAACTTCCTAGTTGCACGGGGCGCTGTAATTCAACTTGGGGATGCAAAGCCTTAAAGAAACGCGATTTGTTGATTCTATAAGGTGTTCTAACTTCAGGTTTGTGGGGACGGGAGAAGGTTGACAGATAGCGCCATACTAATATTCTTGGTGGATCTACTAAAGGTTTCAATCTGGCACCGTAATGTTGTTCGTCTTGTAGTAAATTTTTCCAAGTTTGGGTGGGTAATACCGATGGTGGTATGGCTATATGACAGCTAGAACAGTTTTCCAGATAAAGTTTTTGTCCTAATTGGTATTCTGCTGGTACTACATCAACTGTACCGATTTCCGACGCGGGAACAGCACCGTGGCCATGGGTTGCTAGAGATAACAGCCAACCCATAGCTAAACTCCAAATCAAAATCACTAATAGTACGCCTACGGGATTTTTCTTGTAGGGGGAAGGCACTTTATTTCCTAATAAAAGCTAATATTTATAAAAATATCTAAATAATTGCAAAACTTGATGAATGTTAAGCACAATAAATCAATTATACCCAAAATTATAAATTAGCTTATTTTAAACCAAATAATTCTCGATCAAAAATAAAAAACAAAAAAATAAATGACTCTTTGAGAGATTATTGCAGAATATTAAACTGAACATCTTTAAGTTTAATATTCTGCCCATACTTTTTTAATTGTTAGCTGCTTGTAAACTCTGCTTAAATTTTTCTGGACTGGTTTCTAATTCCACATACAGGGAATCAATTCCTTCTTTCTCCAGTATTTCTAATATTGCTAGATTTAAGCCTTTCTCAATATCGAAGTATAAGTTCGCATCAGTTATAAATCCCCTAATTTGAATGACACGAGCATTCTGTTCAATTCCGGTGAACCTAACCCCAAATGATGGAGAAAGTCCCACAAAAGAGTTCCGTAATTCTTGAATTGCATTGCAAATTCTGGCAGTTTGCTTTGCGGAAATACCGTCTATTTTCAAAGTTAAATTCAGCCCCCACTTCAATTCTTTTCCAGGGTTTTGTGACCAATTTTCAACAATTCCAGTAATCATTCGAGAATTGGGCATTTTGATGATGGAACCCCATTTATATATATGCAGGGTTGTACTTCTAAATCCAACGTCGAGTATTTCTACAAAACCATCTATTCCTGATACTGATACCCAGTCACCTTCTCGATAGAGTTTATCAGAGTAAACAATTAACGTACAAAACCAATCATAGACAATGTCTTTTAATAGCAAACCGAAAGTGATACCAGCACCACCTAATAAACCAACCAGTGCACCCGCTGATTGTCCTAAAAATATTTCACTAATTTTGATTCCCAGTACAATAATTGCTGCCGATTGAAAAATCTTCGGCATTAAAGGTTTGAGCAATTCATCAAGCTCAGTTCCGGTGCGTAACACTATATTGGCAAGTAACTGACCTAATATATGAGAGCCTCGGTAAACGACGTATGCTATGAGAAAAACGGCTATAAGATTGAGTAAACTGCCAATTGTTTCGCTTAATTCAGGCCCTAAATCAGCGGCGACAACTTCCTTAATTAGCCAAAATCCACCAACCTGAATCAGCCAACTTAAAGAAGGCTTGATGACGGTTATCAATTCATCATCAAGTGTACTTTTTGTTTTCCGAGTCAAGCGCTCAATTGTTGCAATAATAACTCCAACAATAAACCGTCTCAAGACCTGTGTCAGTACCAAAATAATAATAACGGTAGCGATTTTGCCAATCGGTACACCGGAAAAGTTGATGTTGTTAAGCGTGTTCCAAACTGCTTCCATTGCTTACCTTAAAAGTATTTGAGTGTTTGTTTTTATTAAGTGAATAGTTGAGGAGTTATGAGCCAACTTTTAGCTAAAACCATCGCATCGATAAATAAACGGTTTTAAATTTCGATCATTTTCTCCAAAAGAGACTCAATTATGAAGGTTTTGGTTTAACGATTCGTCTTACCCTCCTGCCTTACTTGAGTTTGTGCCGAAGACACACCGCTGACTACAAAGGAGGAAACTGCCTCCTTTACAATCAATAGGACTTGAATCAATACTCCCTTGGAGGTATTGAATTAATGACCTATTGATTGTAAAGGAGG
>JBCBQE010001109.1:0-2274 GCA_039820385.1 Cyanobacteria bacterium J06635_10 | reverse complement strand
GTTTCGAGATGAGAACAACCTTTAATTTGCAATATCTGATAAAGATAAAGTAAATCATTATTATCCTCGGTTAAAACACTCGAACTTGGTTTAAATACCACAGAATTAGTATTACTAGAAGTTAGAGATTCCTCCTCGTCATCCAAGTCAGCATCACTTACAATCGAAGCAACACAAGCAGCAGCGAAAGAAGCAGATACAAATCCAACACCTCCTAGAAGGGTAGAACCCATTCCTAGATATAATGTTTGTTGAATCCGTTTATCTGGTATTATCTTTACTCCGGCTTTTTCAAGACTAAATAAGCCAGCACCACCAAAAACTGCTATCGCACCAACAGCAATTGCAACTAATGAAGTTGCTCCGACTGTCAGATTAATTGCTTGAAATGCTTTGATACATAATTTCTTAAACACAGTTTATCCCTCTCTAATATAGGTAAAAAAGCAAAAATTACTCTTGCCCCGGTATATTGAATTTGGGATTTGAGGAAAACAATTAGCCTACACCTTACTCTTTATTTTCGGAATTAAAATAATTCCGTACTAATATTTTCAGTATCGGCAATCATTTATCCCCAATGGTAATAGCAAGAATTGAACTTACCTTATTGCTACTGCAATAAATCCACCAGGAATATCACCAATCAAATAAATTTCAAATATCATCTTTATTTAGGTCTTCTAAACTAGAAATAAATTCAGCAACAATATCCCTTATTCGCCTATATTTCCTACCATCACCACGCGATAAATTAAACACCTCTTGCAATATTTGATGCAGTTCGTAACCTCGGCTGTAGAGTGAATGAATCTGAGATTTAGTTACATCATCAAGGTTAATGCTAAAAGAAGATTCTTCCTTTTGGTTATTAGAAGTGTTTTCAATCGAAAAAGTTGAAAAATCCAACCCAGAATCCCAACAAGAAGTTTCACTACGGATACTCATCGCTTGCTTAAGATAGTCCCCAAAATCAGCTTTTGTACCTAAAAACAAACCTTGAAGACGCATAACACCTTTAGGAGACTTATAAAGCATATCCCCGCTACCCAATAAACTAGCAGCACGGTTATCATCAGGATTACCTAGAATAATCCCGCTATCTTCTGGACGGGATACCATAAAAGCAACTTTACCCGAACAATTTGACCTAATCAGAGGTTTAATTACATCTTTATCAGGACGTTGGGTAAATAGAAAAATATTGATTCCCGCAGCACCTGCTTTGGCTAACAGCTTCATCAAATCCATTTCAATTGAGTCTTTGTAGGTACTGTCTGACAGTAAATCAAAACATTCGTCTGTTACAGAAACTATACGAGGCATGGGAGAATCTGCAAACATTTGATTATACTCTTTTATATTTTCCACCCCTACCCGTTTAAACTCTTCGTAGCGAAGTTCTTGCTCTGCTACCAAATAGTTGAAAATTTGTAGGGTATTAGCAGCATCTTCTGCAACGGGTGCGATGAGATGGGGAAGTCCATTAAAGCAAGTCAGAGATACTAATTTGACATCGCTTAGGGCAAGTTTTACCAAACTGGGAGGATAGCGCAATGCGGTTAGGAAGAACCATTGCTTTTTCAAACTGACTTTTTCCTCCACCAGTCATACCCCCTCCCAAAGTATGGTAGACATTTGAGTCGCAGAGTGAAATTTCAATATAGTTACCATCAACATCCACACCACCGGGGATAACTATTCGATTGATATCAATCTCACTTGTTAACTCAACATAATCACTGAAATGAGCTATCTGTCGTTCAAGTCTGGGAATATCAAATACAACAGCACCCGGTACAACAGATATCATTGGTGGGTTTTCAAATCCCAATTCTTCTCCTAATTGCTGAACCAAATCGCTACCGAGTCCTTGAACCTTCTTGAAACTAACTCCTTTTTTTAACTTTATTTTGACACGTTTAAAAGTGGGACCAACTTTAGTATCAACATAGCTACAGCTAATACCAAAATCATTAAGAGTTTCAACTAAGGTGTCACCTACCTTAAGATTAAATTTTTCTTCAACTTCTCCAATCTCTTGTTCGGTGCTACTGACTAAATTACTGTTGTTAGGGTTTGTTTTACTGTTCGGTAAATATAAAGATGGTATTTCTCCAGTTTTCTTAGCAACTAATTCGGCTGTTTTGTAAACCAGTTGCTTGAGATAAATATTTTTTGTGGAAGAAGCAAGTTTAACTAACTCTTGATAGGATTTACTTTCTTGATATTGCTTGTAAAGTTCTAGAATGAAAGCATCTCTTTCATATTTAC
>JBCBQE010001108.1:0-2278 GCA_039820385.1 Cyanobacteria bacterium J06635_10 | reverse complement strand
ACATAATTATTTCAATATTAGTATCCCAAACCTGTGCTACTGAAATTGGATCCCAGTAAGCATTCCACTCTGCTGAACCATCTTGCCCGGGTTGCCAGTTTTTCTCGACGTTTCCGGGTACATTCAATGCTCCTCCCATCCACACAATCCGTCGAATATTGGCTTCAATTTGTGGTGCTTTCTGTAATGCTGTAGCTATATTTGTTAATGGTCCAGTTGCCATTATTGTTACTGGAACATCAACTGATTGCAGTATTTTTACGGTAAAATCTTCACCGGCTTCTGCTACTATTGGTGTGGCGATCGCTTCTTGTTGATTGAGTATGGGAAAATGATCGACTACAAAGGAATCGCGACGGTAAAGATAGGGGAAGGGGTTAATACCGCGTACTTTACTTTCTGCGACTGGAATATTATCAAATCCCATTAAATCCAGAATTTTACGGGTTGCGCTAACTGCTGGTTGTGCATAACAATCAGCGGCAGTTACGACGACACCAAGGGGTTGGACATTATCCATTGTCATCAACAACATTGTTGCTAAATAGTCATCTACACCGCCGTCGTGATCCATTAATACGAGTTGCTTTGACATCAGAGGATATTTGATCTAGTAGCCAAATATTAATCATATAAGACTTACGCACTCGTGGCGTTAACATTGTTTATTCGTGCGTAAGTCTGGTTAAATCAGTAATAAATTACATTTACGGTGGTGGTAGATGTTTTGTTCTACCCTTGTGTTAAAACCTTGTTACAAACTCCACATTGGAATAGCACCATTCTTCCAACAGTTAGCAGCATCATCTATTAGTATTGTCATATTGCTAAAAATATCTCCTTTGCCAGTGTTCCATGCTTTATTCATATCATCGATGAGATTGGCAAAATCCACCATCAGGATATTATTATAAGCAGCTTGCTTGATCGCAGCACGCTCGTTTGGTCTTTGGATGGGATAAGTTTTTGGATAAACTCCATTATTGTTGTTGTGTATATGGTTATAAACCCATAAAAAACGACCAAAGTGAGAATATTGCCCTAATGAGTTTGGATCGTCGGCATCTCCAGATATTTGGTATTTTGTAGGCACAGTAAAGTCTGCTTCTTTATAGGGAGGTGTCAATTTAGTGGTGCTGGTACTACCTTCACCTTGTGCGTTAATCAAGCCAATGGCATCTTCTGCTTCTCGAAGATTGCTGATTGTTTGGGAAACACTTGTTGAACTGTCTTTATAACCCGAAGAAGCTGTTGTAAATAGCATTTGCTGCTTGCTGGTATCCCATTTGAATCTATTTGCACCAACCATTTCGATTCCATAGAGCAGCGCGTCGTACATCTCACCTAGAGTATTGTAGGGATAGTTTGGAGTTGTTGGTCTTTGGGACAAGTCACCTGGCGCTGTTTCTAATTCTGTGGGTGTTTCGATGTCAAGCATGGTTTGCAATGTCGTTTCATCGAGTGGCCCCAATTTGGCACTTATAAGTTTATAGTGTTTGGTTAGGGGATCGTCTGGTTTGAGGTACTTTAAAATAGTCCCATATTCGGGAATTGTGAAATGTGGTTTGGTGTCAAGGGCTAGACAAAGATTTGCTGCCATTTCCAAGTGCAGCATTTCTTCAATGCAAACGCTCAGAATTGCCTTATATATTGGATCTTTGGTATCTATAATAGAAGTAAGGGCAGTGAGATAAAAAGGTAATGTATAAAGTTCTACTGCTACTGCAACCTGTGCGTGTTCTTGTAGGAGTTCTTTAGTCCAATTTTGAGTAGTAATTGTGGCAACCATTAGTGTTCTCTCTCTTTAGATTCGGCTTTCAAGTCACTGTAATTTAATTGACCTGATTATCTCTATAGATTTACATAACAAAAGAGCGGAAACATATTAGTTTACTTTTTGTATATAATTTTTCATAAAACTTATCTGTTTAGTATTAATTATCAATGATATTTAACCAGACTCTAGAAGAGTGAGGCTAGAATTACAAAGCCCATCTGGGAGGGCCAATATAACTTATTAAATCAGTTGTCAAGATTTTTTTAAATAACGTATTAAGTTGTATCTTAATTAAGGGAATTTTCAACTATAAACTAAGAAAAAATTATGGATAATACTATTATTAATGAGCTTGCCTTGGTTGCTGAGTTAACAGAGTTATATATGAAGTATGAGAAAGCTTTATGCACTAACGATACTGCAGTACTAGATAATTTTTTCTGGGATTCGGCGGATGTTGTACGATTTGGATTAAATGAAAATCAATATGGTGCGGAAGAT
>JBCBQE010001107.1:0-2279 GCA_039820385.1 Cyanobacteria bacterium J06635_10 | reverse complement strand
CCTTCCCCTCTCCAAAATAGCGGAGAGGGGTGCTCGGAGAGCGGGGTGAGGTTTTGAGTGTATCGGACTCAACCGAAAAGTGGTATATATTATCTAGTAGAAATTGATTTAGGAGTTACTGAAACAATTGCTAAGCATGAATTTTTCCCTCCAAACATGTTGAGGATTAAACCCTCCTAAACCACTGTGAAACAAGAAATCATCTCTAAACTTGTTTACATCCGCAATAGTAGAAAAATTTTAATTATTTTCTTGCTGAGAAACCTCTGTTAAAAGTTTCTCCCTTTGTTCGGGAGAAAGTTTGTCTAGCTGATTTTGTAAAAAGGCTTTTTCGTATTCTTCCCGCTGTTGATGGTAGGTCATTTTGTTCCCCACCGCACGAAATAGATAGCTTAGCAACCAGCCTATTAAACCACCAACTAACAAAACTTGGCTCCAAATACCGGCGCTAAAGCTATTTAAACCAGCAAACTGAAGGATGATATACGCCAAACCACCTAAAACGAAAACGCCGAATACGATTCCAATAGCGTCAATGCGTCGCATTTCTAAATATGACCTACCAATAGATTTTAAGCTTCAATTTGTCGTCGCCGGGGCCGAAAATTAACAAACGGCGATAGGAGCAACAAGCCTGGGAAGAACAAAAATACTAAGAAATACATGAAACCACGTTCAAAAGAACTCGCACAATACCAGCGAATTTTCAGGTAGATTAACACTGCGACTGGAATTACTAATAAGTAAGAACCTGCCAAGATTAAGTAGGCTAGAGGTAGAATCAGGTTTTCGTTCTGTAGATAATTAAGTAGATCCTGTTGCATTTTTGTCTAAGTAAGTAGAAATAGATTAGGTTTACATATATTTTCAAAACTGACAGAATCCACGGCGCTCGTTCGTGGAATTCTTGGTTTAATGATTTGACCTTAAAACTTGAAGGAAGTCAATAGCAAATAGCTGCCAATTACGGACTAACCGCTGCATGAAAGCAGTAAAACCCATGGGATGACGACATCAAGTTAGGCGGTCAACTCGCTTCGCTCGAAGCCCGAAGGGCTTGGTCATATTTCCCCAAATATTAGGCATTATCGCTCCACATTGGGAATTTAGACTACCTTTCATTCTGACACAAAACTCGTTTTATGGAACTTAAAAGTGCTTACAAATTTGCCTACAGAAATAAGGGCAGTTTAACACTCCCCAGGTCTAAAATGGCTGCTATTCTTACTCCCCCAACCGCTCCTGGCGATTTCCGGCTAAAACGCACCCTACTCCGAAACTCAATCTCCACCGGTAATCTGAAACGAGGCAAGGGGAATAGTTGAGTCACTGATTCAAAAATTGTGTACTAGCTTCATTCTAATCCGTTACAAGATTTACAGAAGTTCCCTTTCTCCAAAAAAAGAAGCGGGGAGTACAATTTCCGTAAAATGCAAGCTTCAAAATTAATTAACTACTCCTTTGACGCTAATCGATTACCGATGAAATTTTTCCCTCTCTTCCCCCTCTCACTTGAGTACAGCGATCGTAAAGTCGGGAATTGAGTAATGTTGTATCCAGCATCAAGGCTCGCGAACCGGGCGAATAAGGCTGAATGCGCTTCCATATAAGCCTTTGAGAGGAATAAAAGTCAGAATTGAAAAAAAAATTGAAAAAAAGTTGGACAAAATACGCATTTGATGTTCAAATAGATGAGGAGATATTTGCAGACCAAGCTGATATCGACAACCCCTAACAACATTTAGGGGGGTGTGGCGGAATGGTAGACGCTACGGACTTAAGAAGTTGAGCCTTGTTGAAGAAATTCTTCAAGTGGATGCTCTCAAACTCAGGGAAACCTAAATCTCACAAGAGACATGGCAATCCTGAGCCAAGCCGAACCATAGTTCGGAAGGTGCAGAGACTCGACGGGAGCTACCCTAACGTATGGATTAAATAATTATTAAATTATTTGCCAAGTCGAGGGTGAAGGGAGAGTCCAATTCTTAAAGCCTTGTAGTTGGAGAAACATTCGAGGCAGTAGCGAAAGCTGCGGAAGAATGAAAATCCGTTGACCTTATAAAGTCGTGAGGGTTCAAGTCCCTCCACCCCCACTAATAATTTAAAATTTGATTAATGTCCTAGATATAGTAATATCTGGGACAATTTTTTTAAGTTTTTTTTTACAGCTGCACGCTTATCCAGCCTTATTACTAATTAATACATTTTTTTACCGATAACCGGTCGGAAAAAGCGCCCAATACCCAAAATCTTGAGTGTAAAACTAGTTAATTCGATGG
>JBCBQE010001106.1:0-2286 GCA_039820385.1 Cyanobacteria bacterium J06635_10 | reverse complement strand
TATAGAACAAAAAGCAGCTTTTGAAAAAATTGGTAGCTTCAAAATTGCTAAACAAGTTGGTGAAAACGAAGCCATTTTCGGTACCGTCACTAGCCAAGATGTGGCTGATGTAATTCAAGGTACCACTGAAATGGAAGTAGATAGACGCGGTATTACTATCCCCGATATTGGTAGTTTGGGTACTTACCAAGCTGAAATTAAACTATATTCTGACGTGATCGCCACAGTCAATATTGAAGTTGTAGCCAACGAGTAATACTAATTTTTGATAATTCGTAACTACAATCTCTCTGTTTTCAATATTTGTTGCTGAAAAGATTTAAAGAGAGCATGATTAAATCGTCAAATTCTCTTTTAAACTTACTTAAACTTCTTTAAGTTAAGTAAGTT
This sequence comes from Cyanobacteria bacterium J06635_10, assembly GCA_039820385.1. Lineage (GTDB taxonomy): Bacteria > Cyanobacteriota > Cyanobacteriia > Cyanobacteriales > Nostocaceae > Rivularia. Next base: position 1,896 of record JBCBQE010001106.1, on the reverse strand, counting down.
TTCATTGTTTGCTTAACAGGCTTTGTACATATATACTAAAAAAATAAAGCCGAAAACCAAGGCTGAATTAATCTGGGAAGGTAAACCACAGTCGATGTCTTACTAGCAAGCCTGTAAAAAGGTCAAACGGTAGTCCACGATTTGTTAAATTTGCTGATAATAATGGATGAACAATGGCTAAAAGCTTCAGGAAAATTTTTTCATGAGTAGGGTGGGCTACACCCGAATTAACGCTTGTGCTCAAGTTGGAGCCGACTCCCTTGGCTGAAAACTTGAAGCAAACCCTAAGACAGTTTTCTTTAGTTGAATGATTAAGTCAAGTTTTGTGTAGCAGATACATAGGAAATAATCGCATTCTTCATGGAAATATAAGGTACATTTATATTTACCTGAAAATATCTGTGGTTTAATTATTTCAAACTAATTCATTATATGTAGAGATGTTGCGCAGCAATGTCTCTACATATTATTTGAGGACTATTTATACTAATTGTTCAATAGTTCATATGTTCTGTATTATAAGATATACCATCTGATTCATGTCTGAAGAACTAAATTTTCAAGGAAATATAGATCGCCTCCCACCACAAAACATCGAAGTGGAAGAAGCTATATTAGGGGGGATTTTATTAGATCCCGAAGCTATTAGCAGAATTAGCGATACTTTAAAACCAGAAGCTTTTTATATCAGCGCTCATAAAGATATCTATACGGCGATGCTGCGGCTTCAAGCTCAAAGTAAACCTACCGATTTACTCTCGGTTATCAGTTGGCTAAAGGATCGGGAATTACTGGAAAAGGTTGGCGGTAAAAATAAATTAGCATCTCTAGTAGATAGAACAGTTTCAGCAGTTAATATCGACGCTTTAGCAGCCCTGGTAGTGGAAAAATATCAACGGCGACAGTTAATCAAAGCAGGTAATGAAATAGTTACTTTGGGTTATGAAACCGAGACTGAGTTTCGTAGCGTTATAGATAAAGCTGAACAAAAGGTTTTCGGAATCGCTCAAGCGCGCAGTGTAAACGGTTTAACCCACATTTCCAACACTTTAATTAATACTTTCCAGGATATAGAAGAGCGCCATGAAGGGGTTGCGTTACCTGGGATTCCTTGCGGTTTCTACGATTTAGATGCAATGACTAGCGGATTTGGACGTTCTGATTTGATTATCATTGCCGGTCGTCCGTCAATGGGAAAATGTTTACAAGAAGATACAGAATTAGTTTTGAGTGACGGTAGTATTTCTACGATTAAAGAGATATATCAAAGTCGTCAGGCTGAATTACTGACACTTAAAAGTAATTGGAAATTTAGTTTGACTCAACCATCTGCATTTGTTGATGATGGAATTAAGCCGGTATTTGGTGTTAAAACTCGTTTGGGAAGGTATATTGAAACAACTATTACTCATCCTTATTTAACTATTAATGGATGGCGACAACTTTCCCAATTGAAAGTAGGCGATAAAATTGCTGTACCTCGGCAGATAAATGTATTTGGTAAGGAACAAATTCGCGAATCTGAAGTCAAGTTATTAGCTTATTTGATCGGGGATGGTTGTTTAACAGATACAGCACCCAAATTTAGCAACAATAATCCTTTAATTCAGGAAGATTTTAGCCAAGCAGTTACTAATTTTGCTTCTCAACTGAAAATAATTGAAAAAAAACGTTCCAAGCGTTCGTCAATGCTTTATGTCTGTGGATGTGAATCTGAAGATAATCCTCTTATATTGTGGCTGCAAGAATTAGGATTATGGGGTAAAAAAGCAGAGGAAAAAACACTTCCGAGTTTAATTTTTAAATTAGAGCGTCAGCAAGTTGCTTTATTTCTCAATCGCTTATTTGCTACTGATGGTTGGGCTAGCGTACTTAAAAGTGGTCAAGTACAGCTAG
>JBCBQE010001105.1:0-2287 GCA_039820385.1 Cyanobacteria bacterium J06635_10 | reverse complement strand
AGTTGACAATTGCAATTCAAGCTTAACTTGTCAACTGGGTTGAAGGAAGATGCTTGAAAGAAAAATTCCCGACTTGACTCGCTGTTTTTCACGTAATGGGGCGACAAGAAGAACAAATATTACAAGCTTCTGCAATTAAAACCGCACAAATGCTGATGTGTAAGTCTTTTAGGCGACTTCAAACTTTACTTATCTGCGTAAATTCCTTGTTTATTTATATTTGGGAGATGTCTAAACTAAATCTCCTAAATTATTAATTTGAAATGCTACTAATATGTAGATATAAACTAAATTTAAGTCCGCACAAAAACATTACCATGAAAGTTGGATTTCAAATTTCGATACTGGTAAAATCTAAAAAAAATAGTCATCATTTTAAAAGGACACACTTTTATATTTTATCAATCAACTGTGCCACAAAGAGTTTAATTAATTAGTTATTTAGATGTTTCTAACAAGGCGTGTCTTAATTTCAGGACTTACGCAATTGTCATAAGATCCTGGTTGGTGCCGTACACTGATTGTCTTATTATTGCGTTAAAAATCAAACAAAGTGTCACGTGCCCCTACAATCAAAATGTGCCGGTTGCCTAAGTCCTAAATTTATCAGCTGCAGTAATGCTAAAAATGTCCTAGAAGTAAAGCAGTCACCGCTGTAAGTTATAATCCGTTTTTCCCACAAGAGTATTATTCTGAAATTGAAGGGTAACACTCCAATATGGATTCATTTCGCCGACATTTTCAGATTTATCGTTATTCCATTGGTAAATCTTCTCATCAATATGGGTATCACCATAATTAATATCATTTTTATAAATTAAAATACCATCCCAACCTAGGATTGAACGAACTTCATCATAGGACATTCCTTCGGATATAGAATTATATAGTTGATGTCTAATTGGAGATTGAATATTAATTCTTCTAATTGTTATCTTTTGGAGAGATTTTTGATTGGATAAGTTAAATAAAGAGTTAGTTTTCGCAGCAGAAAATTTCCCAAAAAAAACACTTCTTTGAGAATAGAAAAAAGCAATCCACCCAGATAGTGCAAGCGATAAGAAAAATGATAACTTCATAGTTAAAGGGCGGGATTCCCGCCCAAAAGAAAACTTTAAGATTTTTGATGAATATCTACCCTACTTTGAGTCCCTTTCAATTGAAAATAATATATGCTACTTATAAGCTATATCAGCTAACAAATATATTCTCTTCAATCAAAAAGTACTATAAATAATTCGTCTTTTTGACAGAACTTGGACTAACGAATGCCTGAGGTAGTTTCATGAGCATTAGAGTGTTCGTTGGTATGAGTGTTGATGGTACCGTACACATGAGAGTATGAGTGTTCGTTGAAATTTCCAACAAGCAATGAACCTGCATAATGTTCGCTATAGCCGCTTGCATAATCTTTCTTAGGCTCATACTTACCGCTATAATTTTTACCATCTTGTTTTTTCTTGCCACCTTCATAGTAGAATTTTTCAGCCGCAGATACGTAATCTTCATTTCTATATGAATTAGTTGTGGAATCAAGATTTAAATTAGTTTTGGTGACGCTATTTCGATTAGTCCACTCGTTGCGAACAAAAGTTTCACCGGCTAAAACTGGGGTAGCTAAGAAAGATGCTAAAAATGCTAAACCAAGTACTTTCTTCATGAGTTAATTCTCCTTGTTTTTGTTGTTGTTTTCAGCCTCATATTTAGGTAATTTTTGAGGCTGGAACCTTTTCGATTGGTTAGGTTCATTTGTAGTAGTTCTGTATATAGAAACCCCTTGACAGATATTAGAAAGAGTCGGGAAACTCTCGGGGTTTAATCTAACACCAGCACCGATTAATTCAGAACAGGCGCGAGCATTAATAATCTCTAAATCATATTGAGTTTTACGAGAAATATTTGCAGCCATTTCCTCGCAAGTTTTGCCCATTTTTCCTCCAAGAGGAATAATAAAAGCAGCATTCAAACCATAAGATGCATTGTCGTCAAAGCTAATTCCATCAAAGGTATTGTAAGAAGTTCCTACAATAAACGATGGTTTTGGACAAACAACTTGTCTTCCACCCAAACCCTGTATTTTATATGTGGCAGATTCACCAATGTTATAGACTCCTGTTTGATTAATGGCAGCTGCATTTTGTTGTTGATTATCTAGACTTTGTTCTTGATTTGGCTGAGAGGAAGAATTGACAGAGTTATTGAAAGATTGTGCTTGCGCCTCTGCATTAACGCCGAATACTAGGAGGAGACATAATAACCAATGATTTGTTAATAGTCTGAGAGTTTT
>JBCBQE010001104.1:0-2289 GCA_039820385.1 Cyanobacteria bacterium J06635_10 | reverse complement strand
AAATTACACACAAGCGATTGAAAATGCTCGCTTAACAGAAGAATGTGCAGATAAGAATCCAGGTTTCTACTTATACTGCGTTAACAATTTTTACTATTCTCTTGCGCTTCTGGCTAACTACAAAAACGTCACATCTACAGAACAAAAGCAATACTTAAAAAAAATTACCACTAATCAAAATAAAATGAAGAAATGGGCGCATCATGCTCCCTACAATTACCAGCATAAGTACGATTTAGTAGAAGCTGAAAAGGCGCGAGTTTTACGTAGAAATGTCAAAGCTATGCATCTATACGATCGTGCTATTGCTGGTGCAAAGGAAAATGAATACACTCAAGAGGAAGCTCTGGGTAACGAACTCGCAGCACAGTTTTATCTAGTATTAGGTAAAGATAAGATTGCTAAAACCTACATGACTGATGCTTACTATGGCTATATTCGCTGGGGTGCTTTAGCTAAGGTAAAAGACTTAGAAGAGCATTATCCTAATTTAATTATTCGCAGCGAAACTACTCTACCACGACAAGATATTAGCAGAACTATTGTTAGTAATTCAGCGAGTATATTAGAATCGTCAACCAATAGCAATAATATTCTAGATTTAACTACGGTAATGAAGGCAAGTCAAGCCATTACCAGTGAAATTGTTTTAGATAATCTCCTTGATAAATTATTATCTATCATTATAGAAAATGCTGCTGCTCAAAAAGGTTGTCTTATCTTACTCAAAGACGATCGCTTGTTTATCGAAGCCATCAATAATGACCAAGATACTGACTTAGTTGTATTGCAATCAACCCCGATAGAAGAAAGCCAAGATATACCCTTAAGCGTTATCAACTACGTTACAAGAACTCAGCAACCTTTAGTACTCAATGACGCAACCCAAGAGGCGATTTCTAAAGAAGATTCCTACATACTGCGCTCACAACCGAAATCGGTTTTATGTGCTCCCATTTTCTACCAAGGTAAGTTCACCGGGATTGTTTATCTGGAAAATAACCAAGCCACTGCTGCGTTTACCAACTCGCGCTTAGAAATTCTCAAACTACTCACCTCACAAGCCGCGATTGCAATCGAAAATGCTCGTCTTTACGCCGGCGAACAAGAAAAGTCGCAGCAGTTACAGGAATCTCTGGAAACACTCCAACAAACTCAGGCGCAATTGGTACAAACTGAGAAAATCTCTTCTTTAGGGCAATTAGTTTCAGGTGTTGCTCACGAAGTCAATAATCCCGTTGGTTTCATTGCGGGTAACTTATCCATCGCCAATCAATATATTGAAGATTTACTGGAATTGTTAAATCTTTACCAGGCTAATCTGCCCTCCCCACCAGAAGAAATTGAAGCTTTTCAAGAAGAAATCGATTTAGATTACCTCATAGAAGATTTACCAAAAATGATAAATTCTATGGAATTAGGTACCGATAGGATTCGCGATATTATGCAGTCTTTGCGGAATTTCTCGCGTACTGATAGCGCTGACAAAAAAGCAGTTAACGTCCACGAAGGTATCGAAACAACTTTGATGATTTTGCAACATCGCTTTAAAGCAAAAGCAGAACGTCCGGCAATTGAAGTTATCAAAAAGTATGATGAGTTACCTTTAGTTAAGTGTTATTCCGGTCAATTGAACCAAGCATTCATGAATTTATTGGCAAACGCGATTGATGCTTTAGATGAATCCAATGAAGGTAAAACCTATGGGGAGATTCAGAAAAATCCTAACGTTATTACTATCCGTACCTCAGCAGACGAAGATAAAGTTACCATTCGCATCGCAGATAATGGCCCTGGAATGACAGAAGAAGTCAGAAATAAACTATTTAATGCATTTTTTACCACCAAACCAGAAGGTAAAGGAACTGGTTTAGGACTATCAATTAGCTATCAGATAATTACAGAAAAACATGGTGGTAACTTGTATTGTATTTCCTCTCCCGGAAACGGTGCCGAATTTGTTATTGAGCTACCTTTAGAAGCAAATTTAGAAGATGAAGAGTAAGATAGCTCGCAGAATGAGGAGTTAGGAGTTCAAAATATCTTCCCATCCCCTTGTCTCCCCATTCCCTTGTCGCCTTGTCTTCTATTAATTTTCTGCTAAGAAATTTTGTACAATTTGTAATATACGCTCTGAAGCGCGGCCATCTCCGAAAGGATTAATTGCATTTGCCATAGTTTCATAAGCTGTTGGATTACTTAAAAGTTGGACCGCATTTTCTACTATAGTCTCAGTTTTAGTCCCTACAAGTTTGGCTGTAGCTGCACTTACTGCTTCTGGTCTTTCTG
>JBCBQE010001103.1:0-2289 GCA_039820385.1 Cyanobacteria bacterium J06635_10 | reverse complement strand
TTCCACTAAATAATCGAAAACATTATCGCGATTCAATTTTAATTTCATAATACATTCAACTTAAAGCGAATTTTACAAATTATAAAAGAAGTTATATAAATTACTTTTTGTTTTGCGGTGTATTCCCCATCTTGGGGACAAAAAAAAATTTGTTATGTCTCTTCAAAATTTTCAAAAAGTAATTTATATAACTTCTTTTATAATTTGCAAAATATTGCTTGCAGTCTGCGCTAGTTTAATAATGGAAGTCTTATTGATAATGTGTCGTGCCCTACTGTAAATATCCAGGTATATTTTTAAGTTTTGCGATCCTAATCTCAACCTTAAGTGGCTGTGCAAACTCTCCATTCGCAAAAAATCTTGAGAAATCTTTCCAAGCTGACTCTAGACTGAAAGATAACCCTACTATTTTCGGTGCTAAGCCGGTAAATGATAGTCAAAAGCAACCAGCAAACCCCTTACCCGCGAATTTCCCTAAAGATATCCCAATATATCCAAATGCTGAATTACAGCCAGTTACCCCAAGTAGTAATAATACTACAAAGTCTCAAGCTCGCTGGCTTAGTTCCGATCCCAGTAATGTTATAGTCAGTTTTTATAGCAAAGAGTTTAAGACAAATAAGTGGAAAATTATCAAACAACCCGAAGATGGGCAGCAAGGAGAATTTCAAGCAAAGCGTAATAATTCAGAAGTGAAAGTTTCCATTCAACCAAAAACTGTCACTAATCCACAAACCAATCAACCGCAAACAACTACTGAATTACTAATCGAGTACTCTCCCACTACCACTATTTCACAAACTACCCCAACTCCCAATCCTTCAAATACAAATAATCCGGATTTTATTGGCCCCTTACAACCTGATAATACAGCCAGCCTCGAGCAAAATACCCCTCAAACTACTATTGAATCAAAAGAATTTGACGATTTAAACAAAGCACCCCAAGAATTACAGCCATATATCCAGGATTTAGCAACATTGGGTGTTTTATCAATTCCAACCAATACAGCAAAAACTAATAATCCGACTAACCAGTTTCAACCCAATACAAATATTACCCGTCGGCAATACGCAGCTTGGTTAGTTGCTGCTAATAACACAATGCACGCCAACTCACCCTCTAAGCAAATTCGCTTAGCAGTCGCAAACAATAAAAGTGCTTTCAGCGATGTTTCTAAAAACGATCCAGATTTTGCCGCAATTCAAGGATTAGCCGAAGCTGGATTAATTCCTAGCCCCTTATCTGGTGATTCTACACAAGTTTTGTTCCGCCCAGATGCACCCTTAACCCGGGAGCAAATGCTTTTATGGAAAATTCCTCTCGATACCCGTCAAGGTTTACCTAATGCTTCCTTAAATGCAGTCAAACAAACTTGGGGTTTCCAAGATGCTGGAAAAATCGAACCCAAAGCCTTACGAGCAGTATTAGCCGATTATCAAAACGGCGAACAATCTAACATTCGTCGTGTATTTGGTTATACGACATTATTTCAACCGAAAAAAGCTGTAACTCGCGCTGAAGCTGCTACTGCTTTATGGTACTTCGGTACAGAAAATGAGGGAATATCGGCAAAAGAAGCTTTGAAGTTGAAGCAATAATTAGTAATTCAAATTCCCTCAAAAAAAGGGGTTTTGCGTAAATTTCGCGATTTATGCAGATAATATGAATATTTAACCATATCTTTATAAATCGTTTATTGATTATAAAAACCCTATAAGGATATAGTTTATTAGTAATTTTACGGTTATTTTATGATATTAATAACAAGAGTTGTAAGTACGTAGAACCGGAAATAAAATGCGCTGCTAAAGCTCCTTTTCTGCAAGGAGTTTGCGTAATTTATCTATGTAATCAACACAACCCCCTTGAACTGCTCGTTTATCAGTAAAATTACATAAGAAGTAGACTTTAGATTAAATAGCTTACGAGTAATTATCTTTAAAGGAAGTATTCCCAGGAAGCAAAATACTATGAAAAAAGTATTAACAGCGGCAGGATTTGTTCTCTTCTCATTCATGCTGTCGCCAAAAGCAATGGCTCGTGATGATTTTAGTCAATTCTACGTATTTGGTGATAGCCTTTCAGATACAGGTAATATTTTTGCTGCTTCAAGCTTCTCAGATCTAGGAAATCCAATTCCTCCCAGCCCTCCTTACTCCCAAGGACGTTTTTCTAATGGCGATATCTGGGTAAATTTTGTTGGAGACGACATTGGTTTAACTCCAAATTTAATACCACCACCAGGAAATACTACTATTCCTACAGATGGTATTAATTTTGCTATTG
>JBCBQE010001102.1:0-2292 GCA_039820385.1 Cyanobacteria bacterium J06635_10 | reverse complement strand
CATCATCGAAGATTATTTGGAATAATCCTGTTGGAGTAGAGCGACCAACTTTAAATTTTAATTGAATTTTTTCGTATTTCCTTTTTCCTACTTTATCTCCTCTAATTTCTATCTTAACAACATTACGACTAATTCTTTTTACAGTGGCACCATTACCATTAGTTCCAACACAAATTTGATTTTTTGCAGAAGTATATCCTCGTCGGTAGTAATCTCTTACCCAGCGATGGATTAAAGGATATTCCATCCATTTTAAACTTTTTAAACAATCAATTAACTCTTTTCTAAAAGAAGTATCTTCTATTTCTTTACCATCAATATCAAATTCTGGTTTGAAATGCTTGTAAATTTTTTTGATTACAAAACTTTTAGCTGCGGATTGGGAAGCTTGAATGTCTTGAATTACTCGCTCGAAAGTTTTTTGATGTTGCTTAGAATCTAATCCGTAGTTGATAGCAGGATGTCTGTTTCTAAAATCCGAATAAAGCTTGTCGGCTTTCACACCCCAAGCTTTTAAAGAACCGTATTCAAGCCAAATATCTTTTCTTAGCTTTCCCGGCACTAGAGCCATTAACAGCGCTTTTTCAATATCTCCCTCCACGTTTTAGGACCAAACCTAGTTGTTACATATTCTTCGCTATTATTTATTTGTTTTCTTGCCATCTCGTTGTTTTTTTTGTTTATGACCTTGCTCTCACGCTCATTCACGACCATCACTCCATATTATTGGTTTTTGTCCATTGTTGGAAGTGCGGTATGAATATGGTAACTTCAGTGATCATTAAATATAGTACAAATGCATTTTGTCGTAAAAGTACTATATTATTGCGATTTACTACGTTATTTCCATACTAGATTGCTAGACTTTAGTCCGCTCCGGACAAATTTATATTCCTGCCGATAGAGTTGGAAAAGATACACGGGCTGCTGCCAGTATTGAACTCTTACAGAATGCGCCGGTAGAAGATACGCGTATGGCAAATTATGCAACCCAATTAGCATGGTTTTAGCTGGTGTTGTGTTCGCAATTACTAAAGAACCAGCCAGGGCTGCCTCAATCTTGACTTTGGATTTCGTCACGGGTATCCGGGTTTCCATGCCTACAGCTTTCTTAGGAGCAACGATGAACTGAGAATCCCCTGCCGCGAAGGTTGTGGAGGCAGGGGACTGTCAATCTCTGATATGTCTTACTGAAGTATAGAGACCATAAAAAGCTTAAAATAGACCGGGGTGAGCTACGTTTTTCTTACATCTATATTTGGCTTTCAACCAAATCTTTTTGTAGAGTATGATTTTGATGTTTTTGCCAAAATTTCGATATTTCTTGGCAGACTAAATCTGGGTAAAAAGAATGGAAAAAATGACTACCTTGGAGACATTTCCATATAATATCTCCAGGCTTTAACCATTCCTTCCACTTGTATAACTCCAGATAACTTAAAATTGGATCTACTTGACCCCCGCATATCATCAACGGCATGGAGACACCGCCAACAGGTAGTTTTTCGATATCAAATAGTGAATGCATCAAAGGTAAATTGTCTAAATCCTTATTAAATTGATTAATTAATTTCTGTGGATGATAAATCGCTTCTTCCCGAAATAAATTATGAATCGTATTCAATAAAGCTTCTGCTCTACTCAGAGAATAAATCCGACGTTGTTGATAATAATTTACGTGCCAAGTATTTGCAGGTTGTGCAGGAACTGATAGCAAGGTTAAAGACTTAAGGAATTGAGGATACTGACGAGCAAATATTAGTGCAATTGTACCGCCTATACCATGACCTATTAGATGAATAGGAATTTGTCTAGTTTTTAGGTAACTATGTAATAATTCTACCGCCGTATCTATACATCCAGGTTCATCTAAAGTTTGAAAATACTCCCATCCAGCAATATCTGTATCCCTTGACAATCTTTTTATCAGAGGCATACTGAAACATCTCAAGGAAGGGCTGCCGCTAACCCAAAGCACATCAAAATTATCACGAGATATAGACATGGAGAATCTCTCAAAGCAAACTACTTGACTAACTAATAACTATTTGCAATACCCGCATTACCCCCACAATACAGTAAGCCCTCACAGTTAGATAGCATCACCTAAAGTATTACTACTTAATGAGGATAAATTGCAATAAGCGCTAATTGAATAATATAGTATTTAGTCGCACAATTAAAAAAAGTTTAAATTTTACAAACAATATTCTCAAGAAAGAATAATTAGTTACAGATTTATAAGTTTTTTTATGGTCTTAGGTATTCTTCGGGTGTACGGTCCGTAATTTT
>JBCBQE010001101.1:0-2293 GCA_039820385.1 Cyanobacteria bacterium J06635_10 | reverse complement strand
TAATGGTACTTTAAATAAGAAAATAGTTACTGTAATAAAGTATGTAGGAAGTTGCCCAGGAAGGGCAAGAGAAAGTATTATAGGTCGGTTTGTGCATAATGAAGTACCAACAGTAAAAAAAAGAAGAGTAAGAATATTCAATCAGACATTGGAAAATATTTCGGAAGAAGTTCCATATACCGATCGCAAATACAAGAAAAATGATATATCTCAAAAAATACGTTTTGATTTTGGTACTAATCACAGAGGAAGTAGATTTGTAATTCAACCTGGTATAAATCAACTTTCTTATTCAATTTACAATGGTAAATACGGTAAATCAAATATGGAAGTGATAAAAGAAGGGAGTTTTTCAGTTGAAGTCAAAAAGAACCCAAATATTAAAATAATTCAACGGGATCTTCAATGGAAAACCAAAGTTGTTTGTGTAGATCAAAATGGTAATGCTCAATCATGGCAATCTTTAGATCGATGTAAATATGCAGGATCGCAAAGAGTGGGAACTTGCGGTGGAGCAACTGTCTCCAGTCAAGTAACTAATATTTGGTTAAACGATAGATACAAGAAAAAGAATAAAAATAGAGGTAATAGAAGAAATAGAAGATAATTCTCATCAATACTACTAGACTTTTAATGCCTGTAGCCAGGCTTTGGCTGGGGCTAAATAAAGCTCATCTTAATGGTGAGCTAACAATATATATCTTCATTTAAAAATGAGATTAAAATTTTTCTTCGCAGGTGATGAGTTGAGGTATTTTTTACTCTCAGCGCTTTTCCTATTCTCAATTTGATTAAAGAGAATTATAGTATTAGCTTTAGTTACTGCGATCGCAACATCAATAATTGGATGCTTTCCTCCACCAAATAATAGCTCTAAAATTGCAGGTGTAAAGGATGTACCGGAGGGAGAATTTACAGCATCTTGCAAGTAGATGAGGTAGATTCCCCCTGCCCCCTGCCTTATCGAGACATGTTGTGTACCTCACTTAAATGAAATCGGCTGTAATTATGGTAGATCGACAACCTTTGCTCCATTACGAAGTCAAAAAATTTTAGAGACTATTAATAAGGCTCATCCTCAATAATAGTAGGAAGGAATAAATTATATTCTTTCAAATACGATGTTAAATCTCTACATTTAGAATACCCATCCGCAACCACTTATACCAATCATCTAATCCTTCTGTGGTAATTGCAGAAACTTGAAAAATACGCATATCAGGATTAACTTGTCGTGCGTATTCGACACATTTTTCTATATCAAAGTTTAGGTAAGGTAATAAATCTATTTTCGTAATTATCATTACGTCACTAGCACGGAAAATATGAGGATATTTGATTGGTTTATCTTCTCCTTCCGTAACCGAAAGAATCGCAACTTTTGCTTGTTCTCCTAAATCAAATAAAGCGGGACAAACTAAATTTCCGACATTTTCAATCATTACCACCGAATCAAGGCTGGGATTAAGCTGTTGCAAGCCTTTCTCTACCATTAATGCATCGAGATGACAGCCTGTTCCGGTATTTATTTGAACAACTTTACAGCCTGTTTCTTCGATTTTTTTAGCATCATTGATAGTTTCTTGATCGCCTTCAATTACACTGATATTTAATTCATTTTTTAAATCATTAATAGTACGAGTTAACAAAGTTGTTTTTCCGGCACCTGGAGAACTCATCAAATTTAAAGCTAAAATATTTCTACCCTTAAACCATCCTCTATTTTGGGCTGCAATCAAATTATTTTTAGCTAAAATATCTTGTTCTAAAGAGATGGTTGTATGATGTATTTTGGCATGAATTTCTGATGTATTATTTGTATGCTCGTGGCTATGAGAATGAGTTATGACTGTACCGTCGGGTAAAGTGTGAGTATGATGAGATTCACTATCGTGGGAATTAATTGTCACAACTTCACCCGTTTGAGGATGAGTAATTTTGGCATTATCATCGGAACAACCACAGGTTACACACATAATTCTTCTACTTCTATTTCCTTAATTTTCAATTCTTCTCCGGCGATTAAATCTAGTTGGGTACTACCACAATTACATTTTCCAAAAGGTTTTTCTAAAGTAATTTCTGCACCGCATTGACGACAAACTGCTAAACCAGGAATTTCGATAATTTCTAAATTCGCTTTTTCTAAAACTGTATCTTGAGAACAAATATCAAAGCAAAATTGTACGGCATCTGGCATAATTGCTGATAATTTACCGATCTCTAATAAAACTCGCCGAACTTTTTTTCCTTTAGCATATTCGCTAACAATTAATACTATATTTTGAGTAAT
>JBCBQE010001100.1:0-2298 GCA_039820385.1 Cyanobacteria bacterium J06635_10 | reverse complement strand
CGTATTTTTATGAAGTACAATACAACTAAACTAGATTTCTTGACAAAGATAAAATACGAGTTTAGATGGTTTGGATTTTATAAGTAAAACAAAAAAGTTTGATTTTTGCAACCAAAACAATCGTTAAAGCCTTTAGGAGTTTTGATTAATATGCAATCCACAATCGTCAATAGTGATAAAGAGAGTAAATCCGCCGATCGCGGGCTGAATACTGATATAGTACGGTCTTTTTTAGTTAAAATTGGTCGCGTACCATTATTAAGCCGTGAAGAAGAAATATTTTATGCCCAGCAAGTTAAGCAATTAATGCAATTGCTGCAAATCAAAGAAGACTTAACAAATAAATTAGATTCTAAAACAACTTTTAATGCTTGGGCTAATGCCGCAAAAATGACCGAATCTCAGTTGCAAGAAAACCTTGATAAGGGAGAATTTGCGCGGCAAAAAATGATTGAGGCTAACTTACGTTTAGTAGTGGCGATCGCCAAAAAATATCAGCATCATAATTTGGAGTTTACCGATTTAATTCAAGAAGGAACTCTGGGTTTACAAAGAGGAGTAGAAAAGTTCGATCCCGATAAGGGATATAAATTTTCTACTTACGCTTATTGGTGGATTAGACAAGCAATTACGCGGGCTTTAGATCAGAAAAGTCGTTCCATACGTCTACCAATTCACGTATGTCAAACTCTGAAAAAAATTAAGAAAGCACGGCGAGATTTAACCCAAAAATTGGGACGCACGCCGACAATGACGGATATTGCTTCTCATGTTTCTTTAAAGCCCTCGCAAATTCAAGATTATCTGCAGATGTCCCGTCAACCCGTATCATTAGATTTACGAGTTGGCGAAGAACAAGATACAGAATTGCAAGATTTACTTGAAGACACAAGTTATTCCATAGAAGATTACGTCAACAATCAATCATTACGGGAATGTCTTGACGAAATGCTGGTTGAGTTAACTCCCCAACAGCGAGAAGTTGTAAATTTACATTTTGGCTTAAGCGATGGAAGAGAATTAACATTAACTGAAGTCGCCAAAAGAATGGATATTTCTCACACCAGAGTGCGACAGTTACAGCGTCAAGCAATTGCTCGTTTACGTCGCAAAAAAACGAAAGTGAAAAGTTTTATGGCGAGTTAAGAATTTGTGTATGGGGAATTGGGAATTGGCAAAGGTTAAAGGTATTTAGTTTTGATAAGCCTTCTTCATAACTGCTAATTCCTAACTCCTAACTTCCCCATCTCCCCCGAATGTTTAAGATTGTCGAAAAAAGCAATGATAAAATCTTGGATGGTAATTGGAGCCGTAACATTAATAGTGGCTCTCGGAAGTAATATAATTAGACCCAAAGATATCAAATGGTTTAACCGATTACAACGACCAGATTGGTTGACATTTGAAAAGTTGATTCCAGTAATCTGGACGGCAATTTTTATTTGTGGTGCTTGGTCTGCTTATATAATTTGGGAAGGGGAACCAGGTAGCTCCCAAACTTGGTTTTTAATGGGTTTATATCTGCTGCTAGAAATTACCGTTGTTGCTTTCACTCCAGTTTCATTTTGGTTGCAAAGTATGAAAGCAGGAGCGATTGTAGGAGGAATTGGAGTTGTAATCGGAATCATTCTTACTTTATTGGTTTTACAAGTTTCTGCTTGGGCTGCACTATTATTAGTTCCTTATTTAATTTGGAGTCCTATAGGTACTTATACTTCTTGGAAAATACATCAGTTGAATCAATGAGCGATTAACAACTAAGCACTTAAAAAAAATTATATTTGCTGCGCTTCATCTGCAAAAATAACTGAAAGGTTCCCGGCAAAAATTTTTTTCTTCTAAAAAAATTCTTATGGGTGCCCGTGGCTTAGGATATCGTACGGTTTCAATAGTCGATAAATCATTACATTCGCCGATTCCTTTTCTTTATTCCTCGAAATATTAAGAATTAATAAGACAATTGACCGATCGTAATCGAAATACTCGAAATCCCGAAATAGCGTCAGAAAAATCCGGCTCCTCAGTGAATACTCGCCCTTGTTAGAGAAGGTACGCCGCTCCTTCGTGCTTTTTATTTTTTCGATCTCTCTAAAGGGATCAAGCGGTAATGCACTCAAGGGGAAAAGCTATATCTTAATAATTTCTTAAGCTATGGATTTAGTAACAATATTGACAAATATAATGAAAAAAAAATAATATGGATGCCCGGTAAAAAATACCCCAGCTTTATGAAAGGATATTTGAGTAGATTTCCATAATTTGTAGATATTACGTTTTTGCCATTTTCGTGGAAAAAAC
>JBCBQE010001099.1:0-2304 GCA_039820385.1 Cyanobacteria bacterium J06635_10 | reverse complement strand
AGAGGGGAAGAGGGGGAAGAGGGGGAAGAGGGGGAAGAGGGGGAAGAATTTTTAACTAGTAAAAAACAACTAAGTATTGATTGCCGCTTTAGCGTTGCTCTATAGGATGTATACGTTCGCGCAGCGCGATTGTAAGGTGATAATTAATCTGTTGGATCGCCAAAACTGATTTCTCGAAGTATTACATTGTACCTTAAAATTCAGTAGCTAAGCTGCTGTGCATTAAAAATGCACAAAAGCAAGTCAAAAGTCTCAAGGTAATAAGTAAATATTGTTTGATGCTTCACTATAAAATAAAATAATATACAAATTACATGCACGATAGCTTACATTTTTATTCATACCTAGATATGTCTAACGCCACATTGAACTGACGATAAGGCTGCTTTTTGCGGTAGATCGCAATTTAGATATTTTTTTCATTTAATAAAGTATTACTCGAGAATATCGATAGTTTCACGACAAGGAAGATAACGAAAGCAACAGTCCTATGGTATTAAGGTAGAACTTATTAAAGCGCGATTGAGGTTAAATACTGTGGACGCAATGTTACAAACAGCTAAAGAGTTACATTCAGAACTACTAGATTTTGTATTGTCAGCAGAAGGAGATTTAGCAGTATCCTTAGAAACTTTTAGTGCGGAGCAATTAGCAAATTTTTCTGAATCTCAGTATCAAGGTGCGGTTCAAAATGAAATGGTGCTAAATATGTTTCTTACTCAAGGTTATGTAGGAGACAAACAAGCAATTGATATATTTTTAGAATCTCATCCCGATTTATCTCCCGAACAACGCCATATTGTCAATAATTGGCGACGCAGTTTTGCAGGTTTGTTTGTAGTTGAGCAGATTTTGGATGATGGTTTTGAATTGAGGAACTGGTTAACAGATAAACAATATGTAGTAAAAATAGATCCCCAAGAGCAACAAGAGCTAAAACGTGCTAAGGATGGAGAAATTTTATTAACGCGACTTGTACCCGTAAATGATAACTTCTGGATGTTTTCTTCCCCGGTTACTTTGATGGGTAGGTTGGGTAAACCAAAATTAGCTGTAGCAATTGGTAATTTTAAGAAAAATTACAAAAATTATCTCTATGGTGATGCACCGGAATTACTCGAAGAAGCATGGCTTTCTGTAGAAAAATACCACCAAGGGTTTATTGACTTTTTTGGCAGTGATGAAGTAACTTTACCGGGATATGAATTAGAAAAGCAACTGAGCGAACTTCAAGAGAGAGTTACTCAAAGCAGATTGGAAGCAGCAGGGATTGATAGCTCCAAATCCCTGAAGGAAATGGTGGAATCAGCTGATATTTCTGCTGAAGAGATAGCCCAAACAGCAGAAGGAATTGATGTAGAAGCCAAAGCTATCTCTGGGGCATTAGATAGCAACAAAAGTGTCAAAATGGTAATGCCTAAAGTAGAGTTGCCTCCACACCTGAAAAAAGCAGAAGAAGTTACCGTACTGAGTTTTCCTCGTTGGGGACAAATCTTCTTGACAAACTACACTCAATTCAAGAAGTTTCTCGCAAATGATAATAGCAACGAACAAATAGATGCTTCAAAGTTGGTACGGGAGTATCTGGAGTCTCCCGAGATAAAAGCTTGTGTTTGGTATCGTTTATCAGAAGAATATCCCGAACAATTAGAGAAGTTGTTGCAGCAAGTCTTAAATCGTCCACAATTTAAACTCGAACCAGATAATTCCAATCTGTTAAAAGAATTTAACAATAGTTTAAACCCAGAATTACCTGAAATTGCCAGCGTTCCTTTACATTTACACAATCTTTTTCAAGAAGCATTATCGGAAGTCAAGGGAAAGAGTAGCAAGAAAAGTAAAACTAAGTCTAAAGGAGGATTTGGTTGAAAATTGTTAGCAACCAAAATTTTTACTTATGTTAACAAATTCTATTCTTAAATAATAGTAAAATTGTCGTAAATATGAGCGCGAATATGGTTTCAAACTAAGAGAGACCATATCCATTCTTGCTTAATAATTATTTACTTAGTTCCATTTACCAAAAACCAATTTCCTATTCCTTTAGGATCTTAAGATTACGTCTGATTATAGATGTGCTTTCTTGTTTTTAATTGATAAATTAAGAGCAGGGAAACGAATACAACTATTGTTGAGGAGAACAAAGTATGAATATTATTGCATGGGCACTTTTAGGTCTTATTGCTGGTGCTATTGCTAAAGCTATATATCCCGGGCATCAAGGTGGTGGAATAATAGCAACAATGCTATTAGGTATTGTTGGTGCATTTGTTGGTGGCAGCCTATTCACATTTCTAAATACGG
>JBCBQE010001098.1:0-2311 GCA_039820385.1 Cyanobacteria bacterium J06635_10 | reverse complement strand
CTCCCCCACTCGCTATTGCCGCCCGGTTGTAGCAAGTGGCGTTAAAAACTAGGGGCACTGTGCGCGTTTCCGGTAGAAACGATTAGTTTTTTAAAACCTTATATATATGGAGCCACTATATTCCCACAATATTTAAATCGTATCAAAAAAATATTTTTTTTGCAAGAATTGGAAAATAAAGGATTTTAAATTAAAGAACCTCCCAAAAACATTAATTTATTTAGTCCACGCAGGTAGACTTTCCATAGCCCCACCATAGCGAGAGTGAAGGCGATTAAGCGAATATTCTAAATTCCCAAAACAATAAAATCTTAATGTACTATACTTTATTCCTAACTCATTAAAATTACTGATCGAAGATAAAATTTTTACAAAATAATCCTATTTTTTCATCAACTTTAGATGCAAATATATAGTATATTTAAATACTTATCATTACTTAAAAAAATATTAGAAGTCACTGATGGCAGATAAAAAAAAATGTATTAAACTATCAAGAATAGTGGCAATAATCAAGGTTAAAACACTGATTTTTTCACTGATGTGGCAATTTTTTAAACTGTACTAAGGGTTGATAAATCAGCGCTAATTAACAGTAACTTACTCGTATATACCCCAGTAAAGACGTATCAAAAGTCAAATACAGGGAGCCAGTTATCCAGAGTTATCTACCGATGGAAGTTCATTAAAAATGAGTGATAAATGGCTACCCAAATCAATAAATCCGATGATAGTAATCTTCAAAGCCAGAATTCCTTCTCGTCGGTACTAAATAACGCTCTACCTCAGTCTCCTACAAATAATTTAGACATTTCTGCTGCTACTTATTTGGGTGGTGCGGAAGATGATTTGGCTAATGCTGTAGATATTTCTGCTGATGGTAATTTTGTCATTGTAGGAGGTTCTGTAAGAAACACCAATCTGGGAGTGGAAGAGACTGAACTTCTTGGTGGTGGAGACGGAAGCATTGTTGTTTATGACTCTCAAACCAATCAAGCTGTTACTATAACTCGTTTACCCGGAATAGTATCGGATTTAGAAGTCTCTAAGAATGGAGACATTGCTGTTGCTTACGAAGGTGGAATTGCTGTATTAAATGCTGATGGCACAGAAGTTAAATGGAGTAAATCTCTAACCAACGTTTCGCGTATCGCTATCTCTGATAGTGGTAAAGTCGGTGTTGTAGAGGACATCAAAAGTGGAGATAAGGCAAAACTATTCGACAGTAACGGAGAAGAATTGCAACAGTGGAACACAAATAGCAGCGATCGCCACTTTTATGATATAGCAGTAACCGACCAAGATGGAGGTATGGTTATTGCCACGGGGTACGACCAAAAAGACAATAAAGACTATAAATTGCAAGTTGCGTTCACTCAAGCATGGTCAAATGAAGGAGAAGATCTCTGGAACAAGTATGACTTTGACGATCGAGACATCTACGAAGAAAACTTGATGGCTGATACGCGAGGAACCCGAGTTGCGATCGGACGTGATGGACAGCTATATTCTTCATACTACGTCAATGGCGGTACTGGCTCTTCTATCTTTTATCGCGATCCTAATGATTTATCAGAGAAGGTTGGCAGCGATAGAAAAATTGAAACAGACGAATATAACAGGCCTACTAATGTTGGTTCAATTCAGATGGTTTGGTATGGTCGTTATGACCTCGAAAATGGCGATCTAATTAAAGGTCAATCTTTATTAGGTCGTGATGATAATGGTAAAGGTAGCAGCGTCAACGTCAAATCGATCGCAGCTACAGAAGATGGTACCGTAATTCTATCTGGAGGTGCTGCAGATGGGATTGCAAATCGAGATCAACAGACTATTGAAGGGCAAAGCGTAAGTAAATATGTTTCTTACGACGGATACATTGCAACTATCAGTCCAGACTTTACACAAAGACTTTCATGGACTCCAATTTCACGTAGTACTGGTAGAGTTGCTGCCGCGACTCGTGATGGTATAACAGCTGCTGTTTCAAGTACTAGGGAATTTAACGGAAGTCTAATTACTGACAATGCTGTACAAGATAGTATTGTTAGTGGAACGAAAGACGGCTATCTATTGGTAATTGGTGGGAATGATGCACCTCCGGGAACAGCACCAGCTATTCCACAAGAGAATCCTCTATCTATAGATGGAAGCGAAAATCCTCCACCTGTGATTGAAGAGGAAGGTGATAATCCTGTAGAAGAAGAGGTTATTCCTGTAATTCAAGCTGAGGATGATAATCCTGTAGAAGAAGAGGTTATTCCTGTAATTCAAGCTGAGGATGATAATCCTGTAGAAGAAGAGGTTATTC
>JBCBQE010001097.1:2019-2312 GCA_039820385.1 Cyanobacteria bacterium J06635_10 | reverse complement strand
GTTAAACAGACACCTTTAATCAAAGTTCAACCTATAGATAAGCCACAAATACTGACTTTTATACCAGCAAATCCGACTTATCGAGAACTTGGAACTCCAAACAACGTAGAAACAGCAACAAACTCTCCTCCTGGTTTTCCTCCTATCCGCTTGAATTGGCAGATTACCAACCCCAGCAAAATCAAAGAATTACAAATTATCGGTACTAAAGACGGCTCGCTGCATGAATATCAGCGTTATGCAATGTTTCAAGGTATACCTTATGGACTAGAAAAAAAATGTGAAAAACTCAA
>JBCBQE010001097.1:0-2009 GCA_039820385.1 Cyanobacteria bacterium J06635_10 | reverse complement strand
ATACATTTAAAATCTTAGCGCTACTTAAAGAAGGAAAAAATAATACTGAAATAACCAAAGCAACAGAAGCCATTAAAATTCAACCCAACCCTCCCATACCTCCTAAACCTCCCTTCCCAGCCACACATGTAAAAATTACATCTTTTAAAGTTAACCAAGAAGAAGTTATTAGCAATCCAAAACAAACTTTTGTAATTAACAAACAACGTACCGATGCTAGTATTGCTCTTTCTTGGCAAGTAGAAAAAGGTGAAGATATTAAAGTTGAATTACTTCCTGCACCTGGTGTTGTCAGTACCCAAGGTTTTATCGAATATCCCCTCAATAAACCCCCAAGTAATGAAACAATTATACTTAAGGTAACTAATAAAGCTGGTGAGGAAAAAATTCAATCGGTGGTAATTCAAACTGTAGAATCAACACCACCACAGACAAATCAATCTTCTTCTACTGGTAATAATTCTGGTGTTAATACATCTATTTTTCAAAGAAGTATCCCTGCTACCGATTCAGCAACACCTTCAAATTCCGATAAATTATCGCCGATTGAGTTACCACCGACAGCGGAATAATGAGTTTACCTCACCCCGCCTTCCGGGCACCCCTCTCCAAGTTATCGGAGAGGGGAGATGAAGCACAGCTTTATCGGGGTGAGTACAACAAGCTGTACCTCAGTTGCTTGATAGACGCTATATTACTTCTTACTTATTACTTATTACTTATTACTCCTTACTTTTTACTTCTTATTTACACCCACCCCTTGACTTCTGCATCAGTTAGGGTTCTTTCTAATTTCACATATTCATTTTGAGCCGCTAATTTTATATGCTTCATCATCACAGCTTCTTCCGCATCGGCTGCAATAAAAGCTGCATTTAAAGCTATGTTGCGAATATTTCCACCCGCAACGTTTAAACGCCCTAATTTGGGATAATCGAGTGATTCTGTAGGGGTATTCTTGGGAAAAATTCGTCTCCATATTTCCTGACGCTGTTTCGCATCCGGAAAGGAATATTTAACAATAAAACGAATGCGGCGCAAAAATGCTGTGTCGATTGAGTCTTTTAAATTAGTGGTGAGAATAGCTAAACCTTGGTATTCTTCCATACGCTGTAATAAATAACTGACCTCCATATTCGCATAGCGATCGCGTGCGTCTTTAACATCGGAACGTTTACCAAATAAAGCATCAGCTTCATCGAATAATAGTATTGCTCCTCCACCTTCAGCAGCATCAAAAATCCGACGCAAATTCTTTTCAGTTTCACCAATATATTTACTGACAACAGTACTTAAATCGATACGGTATACATCCAACTGCAACTCATGAGCTAAAACCTCCGCCGACATTGTTTTACCAGTACCGCTGACACCAGCAAACAAAGCACTAATCCCCAAACCCCGCTTTCCTTTACCAGCAAATCCCCACTTCTGATAAACTTGAATCCGTTGACGAATATGAGCCGCTATGCTCTGCAAAGTTTGCATCTGAGCCTCAGCCAAAACCAAATCATCCCAAGTAGCATTAGCGTTAATCCGTTGCGCCAATTCGTCTAATTGCGGTTGCGCTTGAGTTCGGCAGCTGTTCCATAAAAGGTTGGAAAAAGAATGGGAGGGGGGAGAGGGGGTAGAGGGGGTAGAGGGGGTAGAGGGGGGAGAGGGGGGAGAGGGGGTAGGGATAATCTCAATATTCCCCATCTCTCCATCTCCTATGCCCAATACCCCATGCCCTATCCCCAATGCCTCATGCCCAATGCCCAATGCCCCATTCTCAATTCCCACAGCCTTAACATAAGCACTATCAATCTCTGTTGCGGTGAGGTTAAATTGAGATACGAGAGTGTCTATTATGCCGTTACCTACAGCTTTCTCTCCTAATAGTTGTTTCCAGATTGTTCGCTGTTCGTTGGTGGTGGGTTTTTCGACATCGTATGTTATAATAGTACGCTCTTTGGCTGATAATCGATCGCTAGTGGCGATAATCAAAGGGTTGGTAATTGATTCGATCA
>JBCBQE010001096.1:0-2313 GCA_039820385.1 Cyanobacteria bacterium J06635_10 | reverse complement strand
TAATGGTGTATTTTTCCACAGTGAAATAGCCTCATCACCATAGTGGGAATCAATTTCATACCCTACGGCTGATTCAATTTTTGATTCAGGAAATAGTTGCAGCAATGCGGAGTAAAATGAACCAGTACCAAATGCAGGGTCAAGAAATTTTATTTTTTGATTTTGTGATAGTAAATTCTTAGAATATTCTATAATCTCGACCGCCAATTGTATTGGCGTAGCAAATTGACCAAGCTTATTACGTTCGTTTTGAGTCTTCTTTGCGTCAAGATGATTTTGACGCTGTATTCTCGTTTGTTCCGTTAATTTAGTGACATTCATATATTAAATAAAGCTAAATCATCGACGCGATGTTCCCATACCCAATCAATTCCTTCTGCTGCTTCATATGCTAAGTACCCACTATCGAAATATCCACATAAAAACAGAATAAAACGAATATTGTTACCATAACTGCTTTTTAACTGTGCAACTTTAGCAGCTTCTTCTTTACGGCGCTTATTAGGGTTTGTAAAATCTCCTGCGGATTTTGCTTCAATTAATAAAGGCAAATCACTTGCCGATGAATTTAATGGCATAATTACAGCATCCACGGGAATATTGACTTGTTTTTTACCAGACTGTAAGTTTACCGGAATATTAAGCCGAAATGTAAAATTCCCTGGCTCGATAGTATTAAATTTTAATCCAGTTCCACCTGGTAAATATGAGTAACCGCGTGCTTCTAACCACTCACGAATTGCAGCTAACTGTCTTTGAAGAAGGAGCATTGCGAATAAGTGGATCTGCAACCGCACCACATAAACGGTCTGCGATAATTGTTGCTGCTATTAGAATCTGAGCTTCAGTTGGTTGTAGTTGGGTATCAAGCCAAGGAAAAATACCTTTATCAATTAGCTGTACGAGTACTTGGCTAATTCTTTCTAATTCAATATCAACAAGCGCACTTTCCATTCTTGGTGGAATGCGTTGCTTATCTTCCATGCTTTTGACTAAATTAGGCGAAACACCAGCCAAACCAATAAGTCTATCCCGTGCTATTGGTGGTGCGGTTGCCATCCGAAGTATTTGTAATACCGATGGATGTTGCCTCAGTGTAGCAGGTGTAATATTAGTCAAATTGGCGGTCAGAGATAATGCTGATTCTACTTGCTGTATTGTATTAATGCGGGTTTGACGGTATGTTACTGGAGCAAATTGCATAAACCAGTTATTGTAGAAGTTCACCGACTGAGCAATATCTTGTTTCCATAAGTCGGGTTTGTCGGCGTTTACTGACACTAGGATTTTCAACTCATCATCATATAAATCTTACTACTATTAGTAAATAAACAACTAATTAACATAAATTTTTAATTTATCGTTCAATTTTCTAATATTATTAGAAGTAATCTTCACAATTCCCATAAATTAAATACTCTACGTATTCTTCAGCCAGACTTTTGCTGTATGTCGGCTGATGCTCCTTTAAACATTTTTTGGCTGCTTTATCAGCTAATTGATTTTGTTTTCTAGGAATCCAACATAGAGAATAATCATCTAAACAAGACAATAAATTTAACACTCGCTCGCGATAATCTAAAAACTTAGAGTTAGGTTTTATCGGATATTTCCCTAATATCTGATAAATAACCATTTTACTGTCACCTTTTATTTCAAGTTTGGATATTCCTAATTTTTGAGCTTTCTCAAGACCAATAATCAATCCCTCATATTCTGCATCATCTGCATAAGCACAAGCAAGAAATTTGGCATTTGTGTGGTAAATAAAATCGGGCATTTCAATAACTGCGGCTGAAGCTGAAATCCCAGGTCGCCCTAAAGATGTACCATCAAAAGTGAGAATAGCTGGTTTTTTGGCACGAGCAGTCAACTGTGCTTGTTTTCGAGCTTTTCTTTTTTCTACATTATGCAATCGTTTTCTGGTTACATCCTTTAACGGTTTCTTTTGCCAAGGGATTTTTAATTGCTCCGAAATAAGCTTCATTTTCTCAATAGCTTCTATTTTAGATTTCGGAGCATTTTCAATCAAAATTTTGACGATGTGCCACTTTTTTTTACCCTCTCGTCTAAATAAACAAATTTGATATTGATTAAGCTCTAATGGAGTTAAAGCAATTATTTTTTTCGGTGGAGCCATTTTCCTAATTTAGTCGCTTATTTACAAATTATAAAATTGTAATTATGTAATCAAACCATTAAATTAGAACAATCCCAATCCTGCTTCACGCATAGCTTTCCACAAATTGCTTCGCCATCGATGATCAACTTTCCACTGCTGCAACAATGTTTCATAGTTATTTGGATTTAATT
>JBCBQE010001095.1:0-2315 GCA_039820385.1 Cyanobacteria bacterium J06635_10 | reverse complement strand
AATATTCTTCCCATCAGTTTCTTGAATTGATTGATGGGTATCATCGTAACCCTTATTTCGACTTTCAAAAAGCATCCCGTGTTTCATCTCTCGCTGTTAGTAAAGATGGAAAAACCCTTGTCAATAACGGTTACGATGATACCCATCAATCAATTCAAGAAACTGATGGGAAGAATATTAAAGTATGGAATCTTGAGACAGGTAAATTGATTCATAACTTTTCCATCGGTATTGGTAGCATTGATGCTGTAGCCATTAGCCCTGATGGAAAAACCTTTGCTAGCGGTGGTTATGCATATGAAATTAGTTTGTGGGATGTAGAGACAGGGAAGCGATTACGTACTCTTTCTGCCAAACAAGGAGGAGTTAATGCGATCGCTTTTAGTGAAGATGGGAAGATTCTTGTTAGCAGTAGCGGTAATAAATCTATAAAAGTATGGCGTTTATCTAATTAATTTAAGATCGATATTTTGGTTTTTATCTCATATCAAGAAAAGCCCGCAGGCTGTAAGCCTGTGGCTAGGGCAACAAAGCCCGTCTTCACGGGCTAGGAGAATTATTAGCCCGTCAGGTAAAATGTTTTTTAAAAATTGGGATGCTCTTCTATAGAGTCACTCCGCAGAAAGATAGCGGTTATTACTAATTACTAATTACTAATTACTCACAGATATGATATCAATCATTTATCCATCTACCCATCTGTCTTTGTACCATTTATTTTGATTAAAATTATAAATAAATTTCTCGCCAGCTCTCGTTGTACCAAAAGGACATGGATCTGAAATTTCTACTTCGATATTATTTTTTTTCTGACTATAAATAATACTTCTGATATTTCGTTCGCGAGATATATATACTTCAGGATAAGATTCTGTACCAAAGTTATCAATATTTTTTGGTAATTTTCCATGCTTTACCCGTTCGGATTCGGCTGTTTCTATAATAGGTTGAATATATCTTTTCATCGCGATTTCTGGACGATATGTTCCAATGCTAAAACCTAACATTACAGTCGATAACAATATCAAAGGTAAACCTATACAAATAAGCCTAGATATTCGGTGATATGAGCCTTTTAATATTTCCTTTGAACTAATTATAGAGATTATAGAAGGAATCGTAATTCCAATAAATATTACAACTATATACAAAAAACCTATAAAACAAGCAAATAGTGAATAAACATCATCTATTAGCGGATAAATATAAAAAAATAAACTGAGTATAAAAGTAAATAAAAAACCTATTTTATATTTGTATGTTCTCTTATGAGGATTTATTAAATATAAAATAGACAAACGCTGAGCAGTAAAAGGAAGTAATACATACAACCCAACCAAGGCAATCCCAAACATTTTGTTTCTCATTAAGTCGGTAGGCATAAATGAACACAATGGCAAGTACAAAAATCTAAATTAACTTTAAAGGCTTATTTCTACTCCATTGTGATAACGATAATTGTTACCATCCACCAACTTACACTTTAATTTCCTTGCGATCGTAACACTTATCTCATAGTTGTCTTCCCAAACACATCGGTTTCATGCTCCGAAGCCTTTTCCACTTCATCAACATAACCACATTTGGCATCGGGGAAAGCATCGCAATAATTTACATAAGGTTTAATATCTAGTACTGGAGTATTATCGAGTAAATCAATTCCTTCTACATATAAAACCAAACCTTCTATTTTTATTAGCTTCGGAGCGCTAAGCCCAATAGGATTAGGGCGATGGGGTGCGCGAGTTGCCAGAGTACCACGGCGAATTCGCGGACCGCGTGGAATAATAACAGTAGGATTCCAATGTTTATTTAGGTGTAACCATGCAATTACCCAAATCCGCTCAAAACCTTCCATATCTTTGAGTGCCGATTGGGGTATGCTATCGAATAGTTCAATTTGTGCGATCGCCGGTTGATAAGATGATGGTGCAGATTGGAGTTGTGACTGTCGGGGAGTACCATGTCTTTCTTTATAAGGCGATCGCACTACGCCAATAGGTTGTAAAGTAATCTCGGTAGGAAAGGGAACAGTATTTATGTAGTCTTTTGGCGGTAATTTGGGCATATTTTGACATTTGGACTTTACGAAGAATTTTATCGCAGCTTCACAAAAATTCCCTCGTACAATGCTAATTAAACCAATTTAGTGCCAAATGAATTGTAATACCATTTCTTTATAAAGATGCGCCTAATATAGCCCGTGTAGACGGGCTTTGTTTTGATAGCCGAGGCAGTGCGTTGGGCGGGTTCCCCGACTTGTAGCAACTGCCGTCCAGCCTTTTAGGCTGCGCTAAATAACCCGCAGCCTAAAA
>JBCBQE010001094.1:0-2327 GCA_039820385.1 Cyanobacteria bacterium J06635_10 | reverse complement strand
AAAAAGCTCAAAGAATGGCAGAATTTTTTAGCTTTTTAGGAGATGCTAATCGTTTAAGAATTCTTTCGCTTTTAGCAGAAAAAGAACTTTGTGTTAGTGATTTAGCTGCCATCTTAGAAATGAGTGAATCTGCTGTTTCTCATCAATTGCGAAACTTACGAATTATGCGTTTGGTAAGTTACCGCAAGCAAGGTAGGCGAGTATTTTATCAACTTCATGATAGTCATGTGTTACATCTTTACCAATCTGTTGCCGAACACATTGATGAAATAGATTAACAAATTATCTATTTCATTTTTCCTTCTCTAGACAAAGGGTGCTAAATCTATCAAAACCCTGTCACCACCTTTATTTTTTTGACTAGGCGAAAGTCGCTCCATTACTGTGCGGCTACTTTATAAATAGAGCTTGAAAGCTAAAAGCATGAATCAAGCTATTTCTCAATTTCGTTAAATAAATATAAATAATCAAGATTTAAAAATTTTTTGTGAAATAATTGTGAGAATTTGGTATATTATTGAGAATATTTTTTGATAAAACTACTCTAATAAAAGTAGGGTTTGGGCCGGATTTCTATTGTTGTGGGGAAAGATTATGAACAAAGTATTGCAGGCTCTTCTGACAAGCCCAGTTTTTGCTGCAATCTTGGTTTTCGGTAGCGATGCTTTGGCTGCACAGAAAGTTGTTAATTCGGAAAACGCAAATCCCAAAGCCGAGAATTCTACTCAAAAGAAGCTGATAGCGCAAGTGACTTCAGTGTCTCAGCTATCCGATGTACAGCCTACTGACTGGGCATTTCAAGCGCTGCAATCTTTAGTAGAACGTTACGGATGTATTGCTGGCTATCCAAATCAAACATATCGCGGTAATCGAGCATTAACTCGCTATGAATTTGCCGCTGGTTTGAATGCATGTTTAGATAGAGTCAACGAATTAATTGCTACAGCTACGGCCGATTTAGTCACGAGAGATGATTTAGCTACACTGCAAAAGTTACAAGAAGAATTTAGTGCTGAACTTGCTACATTACGCGGAAGAGTAGATGCATTAGAAGCACGAACAGCTGAACTAGAAGCGAATCAGTTTTCTACAACTTCTAAATTAGAGGGTGAAGTCGTAGTCGCGATCACTGATTTTTTTGAAGGGGATACAGACGAAGATAATACAACTTTGGGAGCAAGGGCACGGATAAATTTTGTTACTAGTTTCACGGGAAAAGACACTTTATATACTCGGATTCAGACTAATAATATTGTTAGTCCTGATATAGGAACACCAGAAGGTAATCTTGCTTTTGGTGAAACCAGTGAAGATGCCAGTAACGATGCTGTACTTGATGCATTGTGGTATAGTTTCCCTCTGACTGAAAAAACCAGCGTCATTGCGATCGCAAATGCAGGTGCGGCGGATGACGTTGTAGATACCGTTAACCAATTCGATGGTGATGGTACTGAAGGTGCGATATCTGCTTTTGGTACTCGTAACCCAATTTACTACAATATGGATGGTGCTGGATTGGGAATCACCCAAGAGTTTGGGGATAGTTTGTCATTGAGTTTAGCTTATTTAGGAAGTTCACCTAACGATCCTTCTTCTGATAATGGTATATTTAATGGTCCCTATGGTGCCCTTGCACAGTTAACTTTTGAACCCAGCAAGCGTTTCAAAATTGGTTTAACTTATATCAACGCTTACAATCAAGAATTAGGAACTGGTAGCCAACGCGCCAATCCCATATCTTTCCTTGGAGATCAAATTGTAACTCCCCCTGGTGTTCCTGGATCGCCAGAGCCTGAAGAGGTAGAGGTGCCATTTGCTAGCAACTCCTACGGAATACAAGCAACGTTGGGCATCAGCGATAATATTGCATTGGGAGGTTGGGTTGGATACACAAATTCTCGGAATTTATCTACGGAAGGAGGGCTAATTGACCGTGGAAGCCTTGATATTTGGAATTGGGCGGTAACATTAGGAATTTCCGATTTCGGTAAAAAAGGAAACTTAGCAGGTATTATCGTCGGCATGGAACCAAGGGTAACAGATTCGAGTATCGACGAAATTGATGAAGACAGCGATACTTCTTATCACATTGAGGCTTTTTACCAGTTTAAGGTAAACGACAATATTTCTATAACTCCTGGAGTTATCTGGTTGACAGCACCAGATCACAACGATGATAACGACGATGTTGTAATTGGTGCCTTTAGAACAACTTTTACTTTTTAAGTAATATTTCCTATTGTTTTTGTAAACCGGGCTTGTTCTTTTAAAGAAACCCGATTTACAAAAACAATAGGAAATATTACTTAAAAAGTAAAAGTTGTTCT
>JBCBQE010001093.1:0-2329 GCA_039820385.1 Cyanobacteria bacterium J06635_10 | reverse complement strand
TAAAAATTTGTTCTTTGTAAAAGGTCAAGTTTGTGATAAAACACTACATAAAGCAAATTTTTATCATTGATTGGTTTTCTATCAATATCGGCAATGAGAATTATAGGTGTTTTTTTTGTTTCCGGTTCGAGACGTAACTCCTTAATAACAATCTCAGCGCGATAATTCCATTCACATAAAATAATGTGTTCTTCAAAGTGATAAGAATGCATTCCTAAATCCTGAGTCATTTTTCTTTCTACAAAAAAACTGGCAACTTGAGCAGTAAGTATAGCTAAAACTCCAATTCCCACAAGCATATCTATAAAGGCAATAAAACGCCCAGGAATTGTTTGAGGAGTAACGTCACCATAACCAACTGTGGTTAAGGTAACTACAGTCCACCATAAACTATCAATTAAAGATACATTTGGTTCAATTTGAGGTAAACTAAATGAACTAATGGCAACAATTATGCCAATCACTAAAAGCGGACGAATAAAATTTTGAGACTCTAAGAATTCCCCAACTTTCTCAATCCAAATCCTGAATATGAATGAATTCGATTTCATCTTTTCCGGTTTTATTGTAAATATAAAATACTTGAAATCCCACCCCTAACCCCCACAAGCACAGAGGAGAATTAATAGTTTCTCAAAACTCTGCCTACAACCAGATAAAATAACAAAAATTGCGGATTGCATCCCTCGTAAGACAGATAATTCAAAGTTTTCTAACTAGGTAAAAGCATGCATATTGGGGAGTTAGAGATTTTTCCCACCATTACCAATCATTCCCGCAACATACCCCGATAAATTCCCGGTAAGGAATCTTCAATAACCGTTGCTCCGACAGCCTTACGATAAAAATCCGCCACATCATCACTCGCACCACCGATGACAGCATAACCATATCCTTGTACTTGCATATCATGCAAACAAGCTAATAACAAAGCTTTACCAACTTTACGCCCTCTGGCTGCTTCACCAACGCCGATGGGGCCAAAAAAATTCTTACAAGTGCATTCATAACAAGCAAAACCGATAATTTGCTGGTTTTCCACAGCAATCCAACAACTAGGAGGTGAATTTTTAAAAGCAACATCACATTCACTCATCCAACGTGTATTAAATTGCTCCTCTACCCAACCCAGAATAACTTGTTTTTCCGGCGCGATCGCACGTCTAATAGTTATATCTTGTTCATCCTGCGCGGTAATCTGCGCTTCTAAGGGAGGCAAGGTATACAGTTTAACTAACATGTCAGGCATAATGAATTTTAGATTTTAGATTGTGAATAAATCAGGAATCAATTTTTCTGTTTCAGTTAAAACACCGAAAAAACCTGATTTTTTAAGAATTGAGCTTTGTCGCTACATTAATTCTTAAGAAATCAGGTTTTTAACTTAGATGCAAGGTATAAATAAACAAATACTTTTTTTAACGCACAAGTTGAACTG
This sequence comes from Cyanobacteria bacterium J06635_10, assembly GCA_039820385.1. Lineage (GTDB taxonomy): Bacteria > Cyanobacteriota > Cyanobacteriia > Cyanobacteriales > Nostocaceae > Rivularia. The sequence goes on along the minus strand of JBCBQE010001093.1, from coordinate 891 downwards.
ACTCTAACCAATTTATCCAAACTCCAACAGCTTTTTCTTGTAAAATTTCCCCATAGTTAGCTGTATCGGCACGCAATTGTTTAACACTGACATTAGGTGTAGCATTAATTTCAGAGGCATGACCAATAAACCAGCGCTCTAATCCCGATACCGTTACCTCTGGATGGAATTGTAGCCCCATACAAGCTTTACCCCAAGAAAATGCTTGGTTTTGATACAAGTGACTTGAAGCGAGACGGGTAGCACCTGTAGGTAAATCAAAGGTATCACCATGCCAATGAAGTACGGGAGTTTTCTCTGTATCTAAATGAACTAAGGGCGAATTCTGACCAGCATCACTTAGTTCGATATTAGACCAACCGATTTCCTTTTCTCCTCCAGGATACACTCTGGCTCCCAAAGCTCGTGCCATGAGTTGAGCACCCAAACAGATACCAAGGGTAGGTAAATCGGCTTTTAAACGCTGTTCTAATAGACGTAGTTCATCGACTAGAAAAGGATAATCTTCTTCATCGTAAGCGCCGATGGGGCCACCTAAAACAATTAGCATATCTTCGGCAAGAGGAGCAATATCAGCTAAATTATCAACTCCGGCTTCCAGATATTTGATTATATAACCTTGTTTCTCAAGGGCTATTTCTAAAGTTCCTAAATCTTCAAAAGCGATATGTCTAATAACTGTTGCACTTTTCATGATTCAACTTTACTCCTAAGTAATGTTTTAAAATCTAAAATCGCCTATTACCGGATTTTTGAATTAACCCTTTTGTCTGACTTTCGAGAAACAAAGTAAAAAAATAAAAGTCCTAATATTAATGGTTGATTCAGTTAATCGGCTTTATTTTCCAAAAATCATAGGAATGGCCGCAACTGGCACATTTTTTTGTAGGG
>JBCBQE010001092.1:0-2340 GCA_039820385.1 Cyanobacteria bacterium J06635_10 | reverse complement strand
GAATAGATGGGGGTAAACTAGGAATCTCAAAGCTATGAGTTTCCCAGTGCATATTCATCGCTACATAAATGTAATCATCCTCCGATATATCTGAGGCTTGTTTACCGCAAAGCATAAACGCTAAGGTTCGACTATAATCGGTAAAGTCTGGATTCCATGCTTGGATACCGTGCCAGCTAATTTCTGGATAGCCGCTACCATGATCGTCTTGATTCAAGAAATGGCGGTTTCTCAAAATTGGGTGAGCTTTACGAAAAGCAATGCACCTTTTGACAAATTCAAATAAGTCTGAATTATCTTTCAACAACGCCCAATCAAGCCAATTAAGTTCGTTATCGTGACAATAGGTATTGTTGTTACCGCCTTTAGAGCGTCCGATTTCATCACCCATTAATAACATAGGTACGCCCTGACTGACCATTAAAATTGCCAATGCATTGCGGATTTGTCGCCGTCGTAAGTTATTTATCGAGGGATTTTCAGTCCATCCCTCTGCGCCACAATTCCAACTATCGTTATCCTTTTCACCATCATTATTGTTCTCGCCATTGACTTCGTTGTGCTTATGATTATAAGAAACTAAGTCAGCTAAAGTAAAACCATCGTGAGCAGTAATAAAATTAATTGATGTCGAAGGAGTACGACAGGATGCTGCATACAAGTCTGGAGAACCTTGCAATCGTAGTGCCATGTCTTTTACATTACCATCACCCTTGATGAATTTACGTGTACTATCGCGATATTTTCCATTCCATTCTGCCCAACGTCCATAATTAGGAAATGAACCGACTTGATACAATCCGCCAGCATCCCAAGCTTCAGCAATCAACTTACATTTAGCCAAAATTGGATCGAAAGCCAAAGACTCTAACAAGGGTGGATTTGATAAAGGAGCACCCCAAGGATCTCTTCCCAGGATAGAAGCAAGGTCAAATCGGAAACCATCGATATGGTATTCACTTACCCAGTAACGCAGACAATCTACCACCAGATTCCTAACAATCGGGTTATTGCAGTTAAGAGTATTTCCGCAGCCACTAAAGTTATAATAATAACCTTCCGGTGTCAGCATATAATAAGTCTGATTATCAATTCCCCGGAAAGAAATATAATTCCCCTGTTCGTTTCCTTCAGCGGTATGATTAAAGACTACATCTAAAATTATTTCTATACCATTTTTATGCAGCGCTTTGACTAAGGCTTTTAATTCATCTGCTTGCATCCCAAATTTACCTGTAGCAGCATAACCCGCTTTAGGAGCAAAAAAGCCTACTGTACTGTAACCCCAATAATTTAATAACATCTCTCCCGTTTGTGGGTTAGGGCGAGAATTTTCAAATTCATCAAACTCGAATATTGGCATTAATTCTACAGCATTAATACCTAATTCTTTGAGGTAAGGAATTTTTTCGCGGATTCCTGCAAATGTTCCGGGATGTTTAACAGTAGAAGAAGGGTGTTTTGTAAAACTACGAACGTGCATTTCGTAGATAATCAAATCTTCTGAAGGGATTTCTAAAAGACAATCATCTTCCCAATCAAAATCTTCAAATGTTATTTTTGCACGATGTTGATAAACATCATCCCAATCAGGTTTTACACCCCAAATATCCCTCCCTCCAATAATTTTTGCATAGGGATCTAAGAGTATTTTACTATTATCAAACCAATGACCTTGAGCAAAATTATTTGGTCCATCCATCCGGTAGCCGTATTCAATATTTTCATAGTCTAAATCAAATACAACCATGGAATATACATTACCAATACGAAACTCTTTAGGGAAAGGAATTTCTACCATCGGCTCTGAGGCATGTTTCTCAAATAATACTAAGGTACAAGAGGTTGCATGACGAGAAAATATTGAAAAATTTACACCTCCCGGTACCAAAGTAGCACCAAAAGGAAACGGCTTTCCACAACGTAATTTAAAATTATCTTTACTGTGGGTTGGATGAATATCAATTCTGTCTATCAACATTAGTTATAAGGAAGATAATGTAAGTAGATTGGGGTTGGGAATAGTAATTGGGAATAGTGAATAGTGAGATTGTTCCAGGCTTTAAACTAAATTCATATTCTTTAATATAGTTTAGTTTATGCCGATTTAGTTATGTCAAAAATTAAAAGTCAAAGGTTAAAATCCAAATAAATATTAACTCTTAATCACAAACTTATAACTCCTAATAACTACTAACTACTAACCACCAAGCACTAACTATTTTTCAATTAATAATGCCAAACCTGTAACAGCATTTTCAGAATATTTAAAAAAATCAAGAAATCCAGTTATTGTCATAGTGTCTTTAATCTCTTCTGAAAGACCGACTACAACCAGTT
>JBCBQE010001091.1:0-2347 GCA_039820385.1 Cyanobacteria bacterium J06635_10 | reverse complement strand
TTCGCGAACTTGAAATTGCTAAGAAAATAGCAATTTCAAGTTCGCGAATTGTATCCCAAGTTTTATCTTCTGCGGGAACAAATTCTTTCCATCCTAATGGAGAGAGAACTTTTTCATCTTTATAGTTGTAGAAGAAGTCTTTAATTTTCTTTTTGAGATCTTCTGATAAATCCTTACGATAAGCAATAGGATCGCTAGGAATTAGTGCGGATGTCCAGATTACTTCAATATTCTTGCGAGCTTTGGGGTTGGTTTCTTCTAAACGAGCCAAAGATTCGCTGTTGTTGGTAGCAACATCTACTTGATTGTTGGCTACAGCTAAAGCGGTTGCTTCGTGACTACCAGAGAAGATTAAACGCTTGAAGGCTTCTTTAGGATTAACGCCATTCTGAGCAAATACATAGAAGCTGGGAACTAAGAATCCAGAGGTGGAGTTGGGATCGTTGAATGCGAAGGTGAGATCCTTGGAATTCTTGATTACATATTCATCACCCTTGTTTTCGCCTAATTCTTTAGCTTCAGTAGCAACTTTGTTTTCTTTGTTAGTAATTAGGTGAGATACGTAACCTTGGCTTCCATCATCGTTAACAGTCTGAGCAAATACTTCAGCGTTGGATCTTCTAGCAGCTTCAACGTAAGACTTACCACCATACCAAGCAATTTGAACATCTCCAGCCTTCATTGCTTCAATTACACCAGCATATTGGGTAACGAAGAAAGGCTTTACGGGAATACCAACTTGCTTTTCCATTTCTTTAATCAAAGGTTCCCAGATAGGCTTTTGATTAGCCTGGGATTCTGTGGAGATGATACCAAACTTAATTTCGCTAACTTCTAAAGGCTTCTGAGTTTCTGTAGAAGTATCAGTAGAAGGAGTACAAGCAGCGAAAACTATGGAACCTGTCAAAGCCAAGGCGAAGAAGCCAGCGCGCTGAATTAAAGAACGTCTCTTCATTGTTTATTCCTAGAGAATAGTATTTTTACGTAGGTAAAATTATTTAATTCGGACAAAGATTACCCCAACTCACCATGTCCTTTCATTACGAGTTCGTCCGCCGCTGCACCATAAATTTCTTCGAGCTTGTCGTTATTCAGTTCTACGGTTGCACCATCAAACATTACTGTACCCTTTCTCAGGGCAATAGCACGGTCGCAATAACTACGTACAAATTGAATTTGATGTAAAGAAGTTACTACTGTAATTCCGTTTTGTCGATTTAGTTCAACTAGCAACTCCATCACCTTACGGGAAGATTCTGGATCTAAAGAAGCGATGGGTTCATCTGCAAGAATGATTTTCGCACCTTGTACCAAACAGCGAGCGATCGCCACTCGTTGTTGTTGCCCTCCGGAAAGCATGGAAGCCCTCTTATAAGCTTGTTCGAGGATTCCCACTCGTTCGAGTGCGGCAAGTGCTTGCAGTTTCTCTTCTTGGGTAAATAGATGAAGTATCGAACTGAATACAGACAATCGCGACAGATTCCCAACGAGAACGTTTTCAATTACAGTTAGGCGATTTACTAAATTGAACTGCTGAAAAATGCAGCCCATCTGACTTCGTAGAGACCTAATTTTTGAATGAAAACGTCCATTAGTTTGTAAAGCTGTCCCAAAGATAGCAACACTACCGGAATCTCCACTATGCAAACCATTCAGATGGCGTAATAATGTCGATTTTCCGGAACCAGATGCACCAACAAGGGCAACCATTTCACCCTCTTTTATAGTGCAGGATACATTTAAGTGCTGGCTTACCTTTGAAACTTTTCGACAAATCAGTAACTTTGATTGCAACCGTAGTAGTCATTTTTTGCAATTTAGATGTATCAGACTGAGAAATGGCCACGAGCTATTAGTCTGCGGCTGCAACTGTGTGTGTAGAGCAAGTAAAGTTACTCAAAAAAAATATCAATTTGTGTTTATAACTCTTGACAATAGATTAGAGTTTTTTATTTGAAACACTTTGTTGTACAGGAGCTATAAACTCAAATCTGAATGTTTTTAATTTAATGCTGCATGATTAAAAGTAAATTATGAACTGTAAATTTAATAGTTAATTTTTCTCATGATGATACAAAATTTGCAATGGCATCTAATACATTAGTGAAGGAATTTTATCTAAAATTTATCTAAAATTTATCTAACATATATCAGTGATTAAACTTAGTAAGTAGGTAGTCGTAATTAAATGTAAGATAGAACCTCACCCCCAACCCCTCTCCTTAGTAAGGAGAGGGGTGCCGCTCACGGCGGGCGTAGTTACATATTTAATTTGACCTACTTACTTATTTTTTTGCGTAAGCATTAAAAATAGAGATATTCATGAATTAATTTTGTTTAAGAATAA
>JBCBQE010001090.1:0-2352 GCA_039820385.1 Cyanobacteria bacterium J06635_10 | reverse complement strand
GTTAGGAGTAAAGGTCGGTAGGTATAAATTAAGCAAACTATGTGAGTGTATGTAAATTAGCGATTATTTGGCTCATCCCTACTCACTTTCAAGAAACACGAGCCGAAACCCTTGCAAAAATCAGCTTTTTGTATTTTCAAGTGTTTATTTTATTCCCAGCGAGGGGATTTTATTTTTTAACTACTCCCTTGTGATAACGATAATTTTTCCGTTTTTCTTCCCTCTTTCTACACAAAATATTAACTTTTGTTAAATACGCTTTCACATTCTTGCTCTAGGTTACAAGAAAATCTAATAATTGATATGAAGTATCGAGAGGCTTCAATCTCTTGAGATATAAGCGATTGAGCCTTTGTAGTTAGTGGGGCTAATACGAGCGGCGATACTTTCACTATCCGAGAGTCTAAAATCGCTGAAAAGCATGGAGACTAAGAAAACCAAGTATTTTTGATAATTTGTTACAAAACGACGTATTTATTAATTAATTTGGTCAAAATTCGGGTATAAAAGACATAAAGAAATAAGTGCGTTTAGTCTTATCAAAAACTTAATCGGAGGGGATTATGAAATTGATTTCTGGAATTTTTAATGGAAATAAAAAAAATGGCGATTTCTTTATAGAGTTAAAAGAAGAGCCAGATGAAGCAATGCCAAAAGCTAATTCTAGCTCCACTACAGAATCGAATAATGGAGCAAAACCAGCAGCTAAATCACCAGATACAGTTAAAGTAAAAGCTGAAGATAATAAAGTAGTAAAAGTACCAACCAATAAAGTTAAAGAAGTTGATGCTAATTTGGCTCAAACAGCTACAAATGTCAAAGCTAAAGCTGTTCCTGCAAAGAAGAAAGCCGAGAATATTGTATCACCTACTGAAACTCAAGCTAAAGAAGAACCAAAAGAAACTAGCTTTGCACCCAAATATCTCATACCTAAAAATGATAATGTCCGCCGTCGTCCTGGTGCAAATATGAATTCATTTTTAGAATTGGCGCGTCAGGTTAAAACTCCGAACAAATAATTCAAGTAGATAGGGCATCTGCAACATGCTATGCTATGTAATTCGAGTCAATTAATTACTAATTAATTACCAATTGCGATAGTATTAATTTCCATCGAAAACCTGGTTTCTTGAAGAAGCCGGGTTTTTATCAATTATCATGTCTGGACGATCAGTTATTATCCGATCCTCTGTGCAAAAATCTAAGATACCTCTTTCCCCTGCTCCCTACCCACTGTTTACCGGAAATAATCTAACTTTTTGGTTAAGTCTAATAGAGCTATAACTTTTCATATTGACTTTTTATTTTTGATTTCCGTTCCCGTACCATGTCCTTATGACATAGGGACCGAAGATGCCAGATATTCAGGAGTTAATTGGTTTATAAAGCGCGTAGCGCGTTGCCGAAGGCTTCCATTTTGAGGTTCCATCTCATGGGAGCCCTTTACCTACCCACTTGATGAGCTTAGACAGTTTTTCCCAAATTAGGGCAGCAGTGAATTTTGATAAATAAATATATTACTTCTTTTTTCCTGACTGTGCCTGATTCCTGTACATATTGTAATAAAAATATATAAAAACATATCTGACGATAGATGTTTGATTGAAAAATATACTTTTTAGTAGACTATTGGATGAGTTTTAATTTAATATTTTCTTAATGTTTGTCTTTACTTATCTAACAGTTAGTTTTTTCTTATCACATGAAAGCTAAAGAATTGTTAAAAAGCTACGCAGCGGGTTTAAGAAACTTTAGTGAAGTTGAGTTGACTTCTTTATCTCTAATGGGTGCAAGACTTTGTCATATTAATCTAGAAGCTGCGACTTTAGCCGACGCTGATTTAGTTAAAGTAGATTTGTTCAACGCGAGATTGTCTAAAGTTAGACTTGCCAGAGCTAATTTAAATGAGGCAGACTTAGGGGAAGCGGATTTAAGAGAAGCAAATCTCAAAGGAGCAAATTTAAGAGGTGCAAATTTAAGAGGAGCGACGCTGATTAATACAGATTTAAGCCAAGCGGATTTAACAGATGCTTGTTTAAATGGTGCGAAGCTCCATGGCACTAATTTGACTGAAGCCAACTTAACAAATGCGAATTTAAAAAGTGCATCTTTGATTAAAGCCAAGTTGATACGAACAGATTTGACAAACGCCGACTTAGATCGTGCTAATCTAACCTACGCATTAGTTTCCTCAGTCAAACTGAAAAATACGACTTTGTACGGTGCGACAATGCCTAATGGTAAGGTTTTTTCTCCTCCTAGTTTGGGCATAAATGATGATAATAATTTGAATAAACAAACTCATTTAAGATTAACAGCTTCTTGAATACATGCTTCTAATTGTAGCAAATC
>JBCBQE010001089.1:0-2354 GCA_039820385.1 Cyanobacteria bacterium J06635_10 | reverse complement strand
CAAATCAAAAGCTTCAAAAATTTTACCCAAACTAATTGAATAGTTGAAGCTTTAGGAAATATAGATTACAACTTCCAAGAGAAAGCATGATTTTGGTATATTTATTCCAAAATTATAAAAAGCTTTAAAAATTATAGAAAACTCTATACAGAGTTTTCCAGATGAAACAGAAGAATTTGTACCTGATTCTCTACAAGTTTCAAAAACGAATATTTGCCCTTCTCTGGAATTAGTTTTTTAAAAACCCTTTCATAATCATCCCATCACTCTGGTTTCTTCTCCTCCGATTCAATCCAATTTCACCGATCAAAATTAACGAAATACTCAAACCCTTAGCCGAATATCTCGCTGGTTTACATATCTATAAATATTCGGAAATCACGAGGAATTATGGCAGCAAGGTTTTCTACTGGCACTACGAGATTTTTACCTCATACGTGATAATATGTAAATGGTCGATGACCCACCTGACTGCATGGAACAGAAAGGCTAACTTCAAAGTAGTAAGACTTGCCGCAGATACATCAGAGATCAGGGAAGGAACATTTCTAGATGGTATGCCATTGCAGTAAATCCGAGGAATGTTGTACGAACAAAAATTAAACTGCCTGTGGAAGATGGGCGGCTGCCTGGGTTCTCCCTATGAGGAGATAAAGCTGGGAAACCAGTAGAGATGCTGTGTAAGACCAAATTAAACACGGGTTTAATGAGGCAACGGCAGATGAGACGGGAAGCCTACTGTGGTAGCTTCGCGTCACTGTAGGTACTTCACTGCTGAATTTCTTTGACATTTTCCATAACTTGTTTGTATAACTGCTCGTTATTTTGTTCCTGGAAAATCTCAGCTGCTCGCTTTAAGTCAGCTAAACCACCATCTTTATCTTTTAATTCTACACGGGCATTTCCGCGATTATTATAAGCAGCACCAAAATTGGGATTGATGCGAATGGCTTCGTTGTAATCTGCTACCGCACCCTCTTTATCTCCTTGAGCAGCGCGAGCATTTCCGCGATTGTTATAAGCAACAGCATATTTAGGATTGAGGCGAATGGCTTGGGTGTAATCTGCTATAGCCTCATTTCTATCCTCTTGTGCGGCGCGAGCATTTCCGCGATTATTATAAGCCTCGGCATAATTTGCATCTAGACTAATCGCTTGGTTGTAATCGCTAATTGCTCCGTTTAAATCACCCTGAGCGGCGCGAGCATTCCCGCGATTGTTATAAGCTTGAGCATTGTTGCCACTGATACGCAACGCTTCATTATAATCGGCGATCGCACCTTGTTTGTCTCCGGTGTCAAACTGTACTAAGCCTCTTCCGTTGTAAGCTGCAACGAATTCGGAATTGAGACTGATAGCTTTTGTATAAGCGGCGATCGCTCCTTGAGTATCACCCTGAATATGCTTATACTGCCCCTGTATGTAAAATTCCTTAGCTGTCGATGGAGTCGCTACTGGACTTGCAATTGGACTAACCCCTATTTCTGTAACCAATAGGTCTTTATCGTTGCTGCAAGAAACAGTTACAGTTGCGATAAATCCACTTAACAAAGCTATACCAAATGCTTTGGAAATTCCTCTTCTATCTTGCTCGAACAACCACCGTTTCATAAGTCACTTTTTATTAATACACCCATAACTTCGGCATTTCTATTAAAAAAAATTCATTTTTCTTAACTTTTAATTTTAATTGCATCTCCTTAGAAGCTATATTGATTATTTTCTCACGAATTTTTTTTTGAATGTGTTTACATTTTACCTTTTATATTTGACCTTCATAGTAGAGCTAGACCGTCTAGATCGACTGGCATAAAGGTAACTGTTAAATGTAATGGTTTATATGCTCCTCTCGTCATTCTTGTGTTTCCTCCTGCTTAGAATTTAATCGCCAACTGCTAGTTTTCGATATATCTACAGCAAGTTGCTCAATATTGTCTCCTAAATTCTTTTGTATATCCTTAGTGATGGTGATATCAAAATCCAAATCTAAACTTTGAGTTGTGACATAGCGTACCAGTTCGGAAAATGGCACTTTAGTTGTTGTACGTTCGTAACTCTTTAGTTTAAAATGCGGGGTTTCAGAAACATTTTGAGCCAACATTGCTTGTTTTACTCGTTCTTGTAGATGCTCAAATTCTGATTTTAAAAGCTTCCACTGTTGTTCTAATTCTACATATTTTGCACCAAGTAGACTTAAATCTTCCGAGTTAGCATCAATGTCTATTTCTTGAATCAATTCTAACAAACGTAAATGAACTTGAGCAAGAATAATGCAGTCTAAATATGCATATTCAATTTGTGATTCAGTTAAAGGTCTAATTCCCCAATCGCTGCTTTGTTGCTGCTTATCAATA
>JBCBQE010001088.1:0-2374 GCA_039820385.1 Cyanobacteria bacterium J06635_10 | reverse complement strand
TTAAAAGTTTTTTCTTCTAAAAAACTTTTAAGGGAACCCTGTGACGGTGGGGAATTAAACCCATATGTTTTAGTTAATATCTTCTTTTTTGAGTTTCCTGAGTGCTTAAGAACTTGGTAACAAGCGATTAGAAGAACGAATAGAAGAACGAAATCTTACTCCCTCACCACCCCCATTTTTCGGAATAAATTCAATTTCTCCCTCTTCTTCTAAAACCTTTTGAATAGCTATAAGATTATTCAGAATTGGTGTACGGGCTTCGCGTTCAAAATCCGCTACAGTTGCTCTTGCATTCAATCAAGGTCATTTGTGGTATTTTCCTCCATCCGAAATGTTTGAAAAGATATCTCAATATGCTAATAAATATGGTAATCCAGATGGTAAACCCTATTTTTCTCGTGATGGAAAGAATCCAATAATAAAACAAGAATGGGCTGCTATGCGCTCAAAATTTTACTGTCCTTATGGGTATACAAATGTATGGGGAAGAAATGCGCTTCGCGGCAAAGAAAGAATTAATATTGGTTCAAATAAAGCGCTTCATCTTAATCAAAAGCCGTTGGATTTAATAACGACGATTATTGAAGCATCAAGTGATGTTGGAGATGTTGTATGGGAGCCGTTTGGGGGATTATTCACTGCTTCTCTTGCAGCAAAAAAATTAGGTCGTAAAGCTTTTGCCGCAGAAATTGACTGGATATATTTTTTCTATGGTGTTCAAAGATTTAAAGAATAATATCCTCAGCATTCGCATCTACAATCGACAATTTTTCTTTAAAAATCCTCTTGATATTTTCTGCATTTTTGCTACTAAGTAATTTTGTCCATTGACGAATGGACATATCATGTATATTCATTTCTACTATTTTTTGCTTAAAATCTTCTATTTCAGGATGGATTATTCTATCTATCTTTGCAAAATTTGTATCCAGCCTGTAGGGAAACAAGTTCAATAGCTGTCTTAACTGTTGTTGGTATTCTCTGGCTGATAATTTCTACCGTTACCTCCCCACCCATCTACAATTTTTTGAGCATTTTGAAATTGAGAAAGAGTTCCTTGCCATTTATAGCCGTTTGTATTAGTTTGTTGCAAATTTCTAGTACGTGTTTGAGTATCTTCTGGCTCTAAAACCAGATAGTCAGGGGGATTGTGATAATGGCGTACGCGAGTTTCGGCAATCGAACGAGCTGAAATAGTACAGATGTCTAGTATGTATGGTTTTCCATAAATTAAGTGACTTGGAAGCCAAGGAAGTAAAACAACATAAGTATTGTCATATTTAAAGTGGTTTTGGCTTTCTTTGAATCGAGCAGTTATTTCTGTTGCCAATGGGAACCAAGTTTTAATCTCAAATCCGGGTATCGGAGTTACTTTACCTTGAAAAATAGTATCTGGAAATCCAGGATCTTGACGTTTCCATTCTCCTTCATCTTGGAATTCTTGTTGGTCATTTAAAAACTCAGTAATATTAAATTCAATTAAATTTCCTAGTAATGGGGATAGTTTAGAAATCACTTTTGATAGATTAATCGCGGCATCTGGTGAAATAGGTTTTGATATCGTTAATAAATCAAATTCATGTCCAGGCAACTTTTCTAACTTCTTAATAGCTATTCTAAGAATATCCTCAGTTTTCATCTTTCATAAATCATGTCGTAATGGAGGCATTTTATAACTTTAACTACAGTTTCCCATCCGACCATTAAATATATGAATATTGCTTTACAATCCCAAATCCACCGCTACCCGATGAGCGCAAGCAAACCCAGAAAACGCTACCGCATTCAAACCTTGCCCCGGAAATGTACTATCTCCCACAATATATAATCCCTCGATCGCAGTCCGATTAAATGGCATTCCCAACAATCCCCTTAATTTTCTCTTGGGAATTGGTCCATATGTACCATCAACTCTTCCCAAAAATCGCCGATGGGTTCTTGGTGTTCCGGCTTCTAGATAGTCTATATTCGCATCTATCCCCGGGAATATCTTTTCTAATTTATTCACAATACGCTCGGCTGTGGCTTCTTTCTTCGCTTCGTATTGCTTGTGTGATAAACCCAGCCATTCCGAGATCGTGTGTGTAACGAACGCATGAATGATATGATATCCTTGGGGAGCTAATTCTGGCGAGAGTAGCGTCGGAATCGAAACGAAAACCGTCCCTTCCGAATCCATCATCTTTTCCCACTCCGAAACTAAAATATGATGACATTCGGTTCCCGGAGGTAATAATTCTGCTTTTACTCCCATATGTAAGCTGAAAAAACTCGGCGACTTTTTGTATCTTTGTTGCCATCTTTTTTCATTAGATGGTATTTCTACTGGTGAAAGCAGTTTCTAATGCAACTCGTTGGAATACATTTGAGAAAC
>JBCBQE010001087.1:0-2375 GCA_039820385.1 Cyanobacteria bacterium J06635_10 | reverse complement strand
TGGCGAAAAGAAGGGTACTTCTCTCTTAAGTCACGATAAGCTTTCATATATCGTCCAGCCTGGCGCATCATCCATACGGGGGGACGTTCTACGACTTGTCCGCGTGCTGCTCGAAGCAAGAGAGGCGTGTTATATGAGGAAATACCCATCTAATAATTAATCCTAAATAACTAGTTTATTGGCATCTATCTTGTTAATCAGATTACCATTCTTTGATTACGCTTTTGCAGTCTATTTGTTGCAAAATATTAAGTTGTCAAGTGCAAAGTTTACAATTTTGATAACTTGTTTTGCGTCACAATTTTGTAGCTTAAAAAAAATTTACAAACTTTCTATTGCTTTGACTAATTGTGAGGAGTTTTGTTCATATAATTCCGATGATATACAGTTGATATGGCAAATATTATCTATATTAATACTTCAATCAATCATTTCTGTTTCTAGATTTACGCTTTTATATCTTTCTCTATTGCAAATAAATTACATAAGGCAAATGTATTTTTGATGAGTAAATATTTAGGATACTTGACAATAAATCAAATAAGTGCTAAGAAAGATTTAAGTAAATATAACTAAAATCATTCGTCGTTTTTCCCTTATTTCCCGAAAAAGCGACTGAAGCAATTACACGAGACGCGGCTGCTGAACCAGTGTCTCCCTAATACCTTCACAACAACAGGTCTTTGAGAAAGACTTGCACGGAGTTTTCATGCAGCCTAAAAATTTAAAGCGTCTCTTGCGTGCTTTGTCGCGGCAAGGTTTGGATGTTACTTACAATAATTCAACTTATTCGGTGCGGTTAAGTAGTAATACGAATTCACCCGTAGCAGAAGTTCTATTACCCGAAAGTTTTCCCGTAGAAGCAAAAGCACTTAAACAGTTAGCAAATCTTGCCAATGTTCGTCATCCCGCAGGGGGTACTGTTTGCAAATGTCATGCTACGCCAGACTTTCATCCAGGTGATGCCGGTATTGCGATCGGTTCGGTGGTGCAAACTGAAAACATGGTGATTCCTGCTGCCACAGGTTCGGATATTAACTGCGGAATGCGTTTGCATGTTGCTGATTTGACAGTTGATGCATTTTTAGCAAAGCGCCATCGATTTGTGGAACTGATGAAAGGCGATTACTTTTTCGGTACTCGCGACGTAACCATGACGGGTATTGCCATGCAAGCTTTGTTTGAATATGGAGTACCCGGTTGGTTAGATGTAATGCTGGATGCACCTACAGGAAGCGTGACTAAATCTAATTTAGAACAGTTAGCACGAGAAAGTGACAATATTTTCCTAGATGGTTCAATGGATGGCAATTGGCGGCTTGCACCTGCCGAACTTGTACCAGATGATGGATTAGTGCGCGATGGTGGATTGGCGACTATCGGCGGTGGAAATCATTTCGTAGAAGTTCAAAGTGTCGATAAAATTGTAAACCCTTCTTTAGCTTATGCTTGGGGAATAAAATCAGGACAAATTGCCTTCATGATTCATTCCGGTTCCCGTCATGTGGGTAAATATATTGGCGGGATGTGGCGGGATAAAGCAAAATCTGCTTGGGAGCCGGGAGTAAAATATCCCGAATCGCAAATATTTCCGCTTTCGGTAAATTCTCATCCCCAATTAGTTGCAGGTTATCTGCAAGCGGAAGCCACTGCTGCAAACTATGGTTTTATGAATCGTTTGTTGTTAGCGGAATTATTGCGTCTGCGCTTGCGAGAAATCTACGGCGATGTGGAAGCGCCTTTGGTTTATGACTTGCCGCACAACATTACATTACCCGCAACTGATATTGAAGATTCACAATCTCAAATTTCTCAATGGATAACTCGTAAAGGTGCATGCCCAGCGAATCAAGGACAACCAGTAATTATCCCTGGTTCAATGGGTGCTTATTCTTACTTATGTGTAGGAAAAGGTAGCGATCGCTTTTCCAATTCAGCTTCCCATGGTGCGGGAAGATTGCGTAGCCGATTTAACCTCAGTCGTGGAGGTGCATCGCAAAATGAGGAAGAATTACGGTTAACAGGAGTTGATTGCATTACCTTACGAGAAGAAAGACGAATTGAAGAAGCACCCGCCGCTTATAAACCGATTCAGTCAGTAATTGACGTACAGGTAGAAGCGGGAATAATTGATGTTGTAGCGCGGTTGAGTCCGATTTTGACTTTCAAAGCTTAACCTAAACACAAAGTAATACCTCACCCCGCCCATCACGGGCACCCCTCTCCTTCTCAAGGAGAGGGATTATTTTGCCAGATTGATAAATTATTAACTGCTCACTGCTCACTGTTAACTGCTCACTGCTCACTGCTCACTGCTCACTGCTCACTGTTAACTGCTCACTGCTCACTGTTCACTGAAAATTTCTTCCATAAAT
>JBCBQE010001086.1:0-2383 GCA_039820385.1 Cyanobacteria bacterium J06635_10 | reverse complement strand
GGCAATAAGGCGAAATTATGCTACGCCCTCAGCCTAGAAGGCTGGGGCTACAATTACAAAGCCCGCCTCTGGGGGCTAAATGTAAATTAGACGTATTATACCAAGTCCGCCTAGTTACTTACTATATAACCCAGAGCAATCATTATTACTCATTACCTATTACCCAGTGTAGAGATTTTTAACAACTATTTTCACAAATCGCTATCATTATTCCAAGGTTAAAAATATAACTTTATACAAGCGATGATCAATCTCGAACCTGTAAACGTTATCAATACAATTACTCGTTTTGCTGCTCCACATATAATTAATAAAGCCCAGCGAAATGAAACTGTAATCAAAATCTTAAAAAATTTAAATATCGATCCAGCACATCCTCCTGAAGATTTTCATGGAGTTTATGCTTATGCTTTGGTGGAATACGCCATAGACAAAAAAGGTGTATCTAAACCCGAGCTAATTCTCAATTTTTTTAGAGAAAAAGAGATTCAAAGTACTTTTTGGAAAGCTTTTAATGATAATCCTTCAGATTTTATTAATGATGCAAAGGATTTTCTAGATTGGAATAGTTTAGGAGATGACATAGGCGAATCAGAAATTGACATCCGTCCTGAGATAGAAACATTTTATCAACAATTTGTAAGCGTCGCCAAACGTACTAGAAAACCTAACGATGTTTTACAAGATCCAAACTTCCGCAAACTTCCACAACTGCTTCCCTATCCCGATGAATTTAAATCATTAATTGAAGAAAAAATTAAATCATTCCACGGGCGTATATTCGTATTCAATGCCTTTAATCAATTTTGTCAAGAAAATACAAAAGGTTATTTCACTGTAGTTGGAGATGCGGGAATGGGTAAAAGTACCATTGCTGCAAAATACGTTAGCGATAATCATTCACCCTGCTATTTCAATGTTATTGCAGAAGGACGCAATCGACCCGAACAGTTTCTTAATTGTATTCGTCAGCAGTTAATTGATAGATACAATTTACAGGATGCAAAAGATGCTAATTTATCTACTTTGCTTGTAAAAATAAGCAAAAATCTGTCAGTGGATAAACCTTTGATAATTGTAGTTGATGCCCTGGATGAAGTAGAACAAGAAGGGGGTGCAGCAAATATTTTGTATTTACCAGAAAATCTTCCAGAACGAGTTTATTTTTTCTTAACTAGACGACCTTATACATCTGATAAAAAACGTTTGCGTATATCTGTTCCATGCCAAGAATTGGATTTAAGAAGGATAGAATATCAGCAATTGAATCTAGAAGATATTAAAGGTTATATTCGCTTATTTCTCCATTTCGATGAGCAGTATAAAGATGCTTTGAGAAAATGGATTGCCCAGGGTAATATCAATGCCGGTCAATTTATTGAGCAGGTAGCAGCAAAAAGTGAAAACAATTTTATGTACCTGCGTTATGTTTTACCGGAAATTGCACAAGGTTTTTATAATGATTTGACTTTACAGCAGTTACCTTCAGGGCTTAAAGATTATTATCAAACCCATTGGATAAGGATGGGAATGGATGAAAAACCTCAAGAATTAAAGGTAAAAATCCTATTCATTTTAGTTGAAATTGGTACGGCGATTACTTGTGAAATGATTGCGGAGATTATCGAAAAAGATGAATATGATGTGGAATCAGTTTTGGATGAATGGGTTGAGTATTTGAAGCCGCAAAATATTGAAGGACAAGTTTGTTATGGTATTTACCATAAAAGCTTCCTTGATTTTCTCAAAAGTAAACGGGTTTTGAATTCAACACGAAGGCTATTTGATGAAGTGAATCAACGCATTGCTGACTACTTGTATGAGGAAGGAGATGAAGAAGGAGATAATCTCAGATGAAAATTGCTGCTAAACGAGCAAAAAATCCTGCCTTCCAACGCGCTAGATTAAGTAGTCTACCTGATAATTTAGTCAAATCGCGTAAGTTAGAAAGGTATTACAAAATCCTAGCTGATTTTAATTTCATTTCCCAAAAGATTAACCATCCAAGTTTTGGCGTACAAGCCCTAATTGAAGATTACGATTTAATTGATAACTCAGAAGTATTAAATAGTCCAGAATACAATTCTGAAAAAATCAAAATACTAAAACTAATTCAAGGAGCTTTAAGACTTTCAGCCCACGTAATAGCTGAAGATAAAAATCACCTACCAGGACAATTATTCGGACGGTTGCTGTCTTTTCAAAAGCCTGAGATTCAGCAATTATTAAAACAAGCAAAAAATAATCAAACTTCTCCCTGGTTGCGACCTTTAATTAACAGCTTGACTCCTCCTGGTGGACCATTATTACGCACTTTTACAGGTCATAATAACTGGGTTAAAGCAGTGGCGATCGCACCAAATGGAAAACAAGCGATTTCTGC
>JBCBQE010001085.1:0-2392 GCA_039820385.1 Cyanobacteria bacterium J06635_10 | reverse complement strand
GATAAAACCACAGCAAATTTAATTGGGATGGTTTTATCCCGACAAAGTCATGCACAACAGTCCTTTACCTATAGCAGATGTGCCGGATGTTGCACCAGTTAATTATCTATTTCACCACCATTTAGGAATAAATTTGTTGACAAGCTCAATCCAATTTCAGCAAGCTGGTGAATATTCTCAATGGTATCCTCGCCAAAGCAATGCTCAAATAGCTTTAAATAATTCTTTAGAAATAGCTGTACCGTGGGCTGATTTGCAACAACCGCCAGAATCTATTCTAAGAATTGTTATAGTACTCTCCGAGGAAGGGCGCTTTCGTAGTTATTTACCAGAAACTGGTTTGATCGCCATCGAACTAAATTGAATAAAGAATGGGGCCATGGGGACTAAGGGCATGAAAAAAATATACGGATTGTGCATTACTAGATCGAGACATCGGTTTCATGCTTACTACAAAGTGTAGGTTAATATAATTCATAACGAGGTAGACAAGGTGAAAAATTAGAATTGGTTACCCTTGTCTCCCCCTCTGCTCATCTCCCTATCTCTTTAATCAATTTTTATCCGGACTGTTCAAGAAAAAGTTAGGAAAAAGTTAGGTTTATGCAAAGATACGGTAATTATACTGGCGACAAATACTGATAGTAGTTACATTGAAAAAATCGCAGAGTCTCAATTTTAATAATATCACTGACTATAATGAATCGATTTTCTCAAAAAATCTCAAATTTTCATTCAGACCTTTTGACAAATACTAAACTAGGTCAATTATGCGGTTCTAAAACTTTATTTCGCCAACGTTATGCAATATTGCGTATCTTAGGTAGAGGAGGTTTTGGGGTCACATTTTTAGCTAGAAATGTAACTTTACCCGGACATCCTTTATGTGTAATTAAGCAGCTTTGTCCTAAAGTTAGTAGTGCTAAAAGTTGGCAAAGAGCTAAAGAACGTTTTGAAAAAGAAGCTAAAACCTTAGGTCAATTGGGGAATCATTCTCAAATACCTATGCTTTTAGATTACTTTGAAATGGGAGAAGAATTTTTTCTAGTTCAAGAATATGTTCGTGGTTGTACTTTAACTCGTGAAGTTAGACGTAGTGGCCCTTTAAGTGAAACTGCAGTCAAAAAGTTTTTGCAGGAGATACTGCCGGTATTGCAGTATGTTCATAAAAATCATGTAATTCATCGCGATATTAAACCGCACAATTTGCTTCGGTGCGATGATGATGGACGTTTAGTATTGATTGATTTTGGTGCAGTTAAGGAAGAATTGGCATTAGCTGGGGAACTTGTTGATAAAACTGCAACTACTAATTTTGTCGGAACTATGGGATTTGCACCTCCAGAACAGTTTTCTTTACGTCCGGTTTATGGTAGCGATATTTATGCATTAGGTGTAACTTGTCTTTACTTACTAAGTGGAAAAGCACCTTTAGAATTTGATTACGATACAAACACTGGTGAAATTTGTTGGCAAAAACAGTTAAAAGTTAGCGAACACTTTACCGAAATTTTGAATAAAATGCTCAAGATTAGTGTAAAAGAACGTTTTAAGTCCGCTTCTGAGGTGATCTTTGCTCTCGGTATGGAATCTCATTTATCTAGTTTAACTAACTGCTTAACTACTCAACCTTTAAGAGTTCAAAATAAGTCTCAAGTTGATAGTTTTGAAGAAAATTATCATAGCTATATACCTCCACAAACACGTACTGCTATTGCTATTCGTGAATGGAAAGCAAAATTAGAATCAAGAAAGTCACGACGAAATAATAAACGGCATTCATCACTAATATAAGAAAAGACTATGTAAAAAAAAGATCTTCATTTGAAGTAAGTTATCGCTCTTTAGTTTGAAAATAGATTGCTCTCTCCAAAAAAAAAAGACAGTTTTTATTAATACATTAGTTCTCAGTAAACGCAGCGAGTTCGTCAAAAAAATAGTTTAATTTACCGAATTTAGATATTTTTTAATCGAGATTTTGTATAATAAAAAAATGTTTTTCTATGGTAAAAAAAAATAATGGGGCTTTTATTATCATAGTTTTTCTAGCAGTCGCCTGAATTAAATGAGTATCTACTGCCTAAATCTCGATTGCCCAAATCCTCTCAACGATGGTTTAAGTAAGTTTTGCCTTACGTGCGGTACACCTTTACTACCATTATTACGAAATCGATTCCGAGTTATCCGGGTGCTTTCACAAAATGGCGGATTTGGTAAAACTTATTTAGCCCAAGATTTAGATAAACTGAATGAAGTCTGTGTTATCAAGCAATTAGCGCCTCAAATTGAAGGGAAATGGGCGTTAAAGAAAGCAGTAGAGTTATTTGAGAAAGAAGCTAAAAGCTTGGGAATTTGGGGGTGCCCTCCCAACTCTTGTAATCTTTGTGCTTCT
>JBCBQE010001084.1:0-2398 GCA_039820385.1 Cyanobacteria bacterium J06635_10 | reverse complement strand
CAATAACCCGCCGAATTTAATGGGGAATTGTGTGGGAATAAGTTGAACGCTAACGGGTAAGGAAATACTGTCGCCACAGCTTCTTTTCCTTCTAAAATGTCTATACTTTGACTTTTAACCTCTT
Source organism: Cyanobacteria bacterium J06635_10 (assembly GCA_039820385.1). Classification (GTDB taxonomy): domain Bacteria; phylum Cyanobacteriota; class Cyanobacteriia; order Cyanobacteriales; family Nostocaceae; genus Rivularia. Next base: position 2,274 of record JBCBQE010001084.1, on the reverse strand, counting down.
CCATAGCCCTAGCACCTGCGCCGCTAGCAGATTGATAAGTAGCTACAACAATGCGTTTTATTGACTTTAATTTATGCAAAGGAAATATTGCCACCGACATGAGAATAGTAGTGCAATTAGGATTAGCAATAATACCCTTGTGCTTGGCTACAGCTTCAGGATTTACTTCGGGTACAACTAAAGGAACTTCGGGATTCATCCGAAAGGCGCTGGAATTATCAACTACCACCGCACCTTGTTCTACTGCTTTGGGTGCCCAAATCTTAGAAATTGAACCACCAGCGGAAGCCAATACCAAATCTACATCTTTCAGAGCGGCTTCGTTGAGAACTTCTACTGTTATTTTTTTCCCTTTAAACGGGAGTTCTTTCCCAGAGCTACGTTCTGAAGCTAATAGTTTCAGTTCTGCCAGAGGAAAATTTCTTTCTTCAAGTAATTCTAGCAACTCAGTTCCAACAGCACCAGTTGCTCCTAAAACAGCGACACGATAGGCTTGAGACAAATTAACTTCCTCCTCCCACTTATACTGTTTGCAATTCTTTTCACAATTTATTTAATAAATATATTCATACCAATAAATCTTAATTGTATTTAAACGAATTTCATAGCATTTGTAAATTATTTTCAATATCAGGAAAAACTATATATGCTCTCTTTATAACTCATTCCTTAGTAAAAAGACACTCCCGTTTCTTACCTAACACAAACCATACAATGCTGAACTTTACAACAATTATTAATTAATTATCTACCCATATTTTATAAATACATAAAGCATATATTATACACCATATTTGCTCTGGAGAGTAGAAATAAATCGCGAATTTTTCGGCTTGTGACAACAGTGTGGATTTGGGGATTGTAAAAACGCTCTTACCAACGTATTCCTAAAAAAAATGGGCAGGGGCAACCCCAGAAATTTTTTCTTCTAATAAAAAAAAATTATTGGGGACCCCGGGCAGGCTTTATAATGCGCCCTCGTTTTCAAACATAGGTACTCTTCCGTTGCGGGGTCTAACACCCAATCGTGTCCTTAGCTTTATGTCGTCCCGGAGGGACTTAGGAGATAGACCCCGCAACGGGAACCCGCTTGGTCGTTTTTTTACAGAAGAATTGTGACCCTCTCAAGGTTGATGTACTATGATTCAGATGGACTGCAAGCCATGAGAGAGGTGAATAACAATGATATAATTCACCGGATTGTGTTTGAGTGAGGAATTAATTCCGCTTAAGCACAAAAGCCTAATTAATGTTGACAAGACAAGTCAGGGGAATACAAGAGTTTTGTTCAAAATTAGGATATCACGGTAACGCGGCTTCTTAGTAAGAACCCCGAAACGTTAGGGATTGATGTGAAATGATTCTATATCAAATTAGCACCATAGCGAGAGTGCCCGGCTCCGGGCTTTTTTCTAGGATGTTGAATAGGTGAATAAAAATATCGATTTCCCTCTCCATCTCGGCGGATAAGGCTCACGCCTGACTTAGTGTAAAAAAAGTAGCAGAAAATCACAGACAAGTCTATGAAAGTCACCCAGGAAAAATTGCCAGCCAGTCAAATTGGTCTAGAAATCGAGATTGCGCCGGAAAAAACCAAGCAAACCTACGAAAAGGTAATTCAAAATTACGCTCGGGAAGCCAATATTTCTGGGTTTCGCAAGGGTAAGGTACCCCGGCAGATATTACTACAGCGCTTAGGAAAAACTCGCATCAAAGCTGCGGCGCTTGAAGAATTGATTCAAAATGGCATTGGTGAAGCGATAAAGCAAGAGAATATTGAAGCTATTGGTCAGCCTGAATTGCGTTCTTCGTTTGAAGAATTAATAAGTAATTATGAGCCAGGAAAGCCTCTAATGTTCTCGGCTGCAGTAGATGTTCCACCTCAAATTAATTTGGGCGAGTATTCAGGCTTACAATTTAAGGCTGAGGAAGTTAAATACGACTCCGAACAAGTAGACAAAGTTTTGGAAAACGAACGTCAGCAGATGGCGACTTTGATTCCTGTAGAAGGTCGTCCGGCACAAATAGGAGATACTTCTATTTTAGACTTTAAAGGCTTTCTGGCTCCTGAAGAAGGCTCAGATCCTGAAGCCGAACTCGAACCGATACCCGGTGCCGAAGCTACTGACTTTCAGGTTGACTTAGAAGAAGATAAGTTTATTCCCGGTTTTATTATTGGGATAGTAGGAATGAACCCTGGAGAAACCAAAGAAATTTCGGCTCAATTTCCAGATCCCTATGCCAATGAAGAATTAGCAGCTTTTCCTGCTAATT
>JBCBQE010001083.1:0-2406 GCA_039820385.1 Cyanobacteria bacterium J06635_10 | reverse complement strand
CCTCTCCGATGCTTTGGAGAGGGAAGCCGTAGGCAGGGTGAGGTTTCATCTTATATTTAATTACGCCTACCTACTTATGATAAGCAAGTAATAATTTCCGGGTATTCAAATACAATATTACAAGTCTTCAGAAATCGTTACTTCTTTGGAAAGATATCTAAACCAACTAAAATACAAAGCAATTGAAAGCATAATAAACAGTGCTAAGAGAACACCAAAAGTATCCCAACGCTTCATCATCAAGGTAATTCCCATCATGAATAAAGTCAACTGCCAAGGAATTGCGATAAATGTAGAAAGAATATCGCGGCGATTTTCATTTTGAATTTTCTGCTGAATTACGAGGGGAAGATTTTTCCGTACTACTCCCCAAAAACCAAATGGTCTGGTAACCTTATAGAAGTTATCTATGACTTGTAAATCTGTTGGTTCGGTAAAAAATGTGCCGATTAAACAACCAATAAATGATGAAATACTGGGGATGAGAAACAAAGCATATTCTTGATATTGGGGTTGGTTTAAATTCGGTACAATGGTTGCTTTAGTTAATATAGCTGCTAACATGCCCGCAACAGTACCAGCAGCAAAGCCATAACCGTTAAAACGCCACCAATACCACCGTAATACTAAAGGAATTGATAATCCCGCACCTAAACCCAAGGTAAGCCATCCCCAAATTTCGTTAATATTTTTTATTTGATAGCTAAACAGCATTCCTAACACTACAATGACAACCGATGCTAAACGACTTTGGGTAAGTAGTTGTTGAGGAGAAGCCCCTCGATTGAGATATGCTTGATAGATATCTTTTACCCAGTAAGCAGCGCTAGAGTTGATAATAGAGTCAAAAGTGGACATTGCTGCGGCAATAAAACAAGCTATTAATAATCCTTTAATTCCTACAGGTACGTATGCGGCAATTACTGTAGGTAAAATCAATTCTGGGTCTGATATAACACTTTGAGTAGCACCGTAATGAATACCTAACATCGCAAAAGCGGTAACAAGGGGCCAGCGAAATGAAAGTAAAAGAATCCAAAATAGGGAAAGTAAACCCGCTTCGCGATCGCTCTTTGCTGCGAAATAACGTTGTACCATATAACCGCCAGCGCCGCCAAAACCTTCCATAAAAACTTTTAAAAGATAAAAGAAAATTACCCCACCGAATAAGTTAAATACTGAGTAGTCTCCCGGTAACTTTAGAGTCAAGGATGGTGAAATACTACTCCAGTCTGCAAAGTTCCATTGTTGTAGTTCAAACCCTTCCCCAGCAGGAATAGAAACTGAAAATGTTTCAGGAATAATAGCAGTTTGTAGCGCCAAAGTACAAACGTAAATAATCGCTGCAAAAATCAAAACGCCTTGAAAAACATCAGTCCAAACAACGCCGTAAAAACCACTAGCAGCCGTGTATACCAAAGCAAGAGAAACTAATGCAATGGAAGCAAGTTCATCATTAATGCCGAGAAATTGACCTAAAAATTTACCACCTGCAACAGTAAAATAGCTCATTGCACCCACCGCAAATATTAAATTTGCGATCGCGCTGATAATCCGTGCCGTATTTCCTTCCCTTCCCACACCAAAACGCAACCGCATCCACTCAGCTAACGTCATCACCTGAGCGCGTCGATTCCATTTACCCATAAAAATCATCAAAATCGCCATGATTAGCACTACACCACCGCGAATTTCGATAAAAAATCCTTTCGCACCCACAGCGTAAATCAAAGCGCTGATAATCATCGTACCCGCCAAATCGGTATTTGATGCCATTCCTGAAGCACCCAAAACCCACCAAGGCATATTGCGGTTTCCCAAAAAGTAGGAATCTATACCCGATCGCGCTTTTCGTTCGAGATAAATCCCAAATATTACTATAGAAATTAAGTAAACAGCAATAATTAGATAATCAACAAGCTGTAGCATAAATTTTTAGGCTTAAAGCAAGAGTAAGTAATAACAGGGAAGATACCTCAAACCCCTGTTTGCATCAAGTCTGTTATTTGACTGTTTTGGTTTCCTTGGGCTTGTGTAATAGTACTTAATAATAGGGGAACTTCTGCTTGATTTTAATGTCAATGCTAGTGCATTTACATAGAGGCTCTGTATTTAAAGTTTTATAACTGGGGCTCAATGTAAATACATCATGCCGCAATTCATAAGGCTGATAAGCAATACTAACCTTGATGGTGCAAATCTTCGATATGCAGAATTGATTGGAGTTAGGCTTGATGGTGCGAGTTTGCGCAATGCCGATTTAAGAGGTGCGAATTTAGATATAAAATACATTCCCGATGATAATTTTATTGCTGATGCTTCTGACTTTATTAACTGGGGACACAATCGTTATCATCGAGGTGATTACCCTAGCGCTATTACCTATTATAGTAGAGCAATAGAAGA
>JBCBQE010001082.1:0-2409 GCA_039820385.1 Cyanobacteria bacterium J06635_10 | reverse complement strand
ATTGTGAAGACTAAGTAATCAAAAAATATTGCAATTAATCGCTAGCCAAGGAAGGTTTGAGTAAATGTTGATTAGTTAGTCTTCACAATCGGACTCTTACTTTAATTTTGAAAACAGACTTAGACTCCCAAGCTTATTTTACGATGTTTATAGATGAAAATATTCTCAATAATCTGCAACAGAATTCTATATATAGCATTTGGCAGTGCTAAGATGGCATGATAGTATATCTGTTCTATTAAGATTATCAAACCAAAACCCCAAAAACAAGATATTTAGAGGCTCAAATGGCGGTTAATACAGAGAATGCAGGCAAGGAAAAAGCGCTCAACATGGTATTAAACCAGATAGAGCGGACTTTTGGAAAAGGTACAATCATGCGTCTTGGGGATGCAACCCGGATGCGTGTAGAGACGATTTCGAGCGGCGCACTAACTTTGGATTTGGCATTAGGTGGCGGTTTGCCGAAGGGGCGGGTAGTTGAAATTTATGGGCCAGAAAGTTCTGGTAAAACAACGGTAGCGCTGCATGCGGTAGCCGAAGTGCAAAAAGAGGGCGGAATAGCAGCCTATGTAGATGCCGAACATGCTCTAGATCCAACTTATGCTGCAGCTTTAGGTGTTGATATTGAAAACTTGTTAATTTCACAACCAGACACTGGAGAAGCTGCTTTAGAAATTGTAGACCAATTAGTGCGTTCTGCTGCGGTTGACATCGTGGTGATTGACTCAGTAGCAGCACTAGTTCCCCGTGCAGAAATTGAAGGCGATATGGGCGATGCTCACGTTGGTCTTCAGGCGCGATTGATGAGTCAGGCGTTACGTAAAATCACTGGTAATATTGGTAAATCTGGCTGCACGGTAATGTTTATCAACCAATTGCGTATGAAAATTGGTATTAGCTACGGTAATCCAGAAACAACTACTGGTGGTAACGCTTTAAAATATTATTCTTCGGTGCGTTTAGATATTCGACGCATTCAAACCTTGAAAAAAGGATCGGAAGAATTTGGTATCCGCGTCAAAGTCAAGGTTGCTAAAAATAAGGTTGCACCACCTTTCAGAATTGCCGAATTTGACGTTATTTTTGGTAAAGGTATTTCAACTCTGGGCTGTATTGTTGACTTAGCAGAAGAAACTGGAGTTATGAATCGCAAGGGAGCTTGGTACAGTTACAATGGTGATAGTATTTCTCAAGGAAGAGACAATGCGATCAAATACCTTGAAGAAAAGCCGAAACTGCTCGAAGAAATTAGGCAACAGGTACTTGAAAAACTAGAATTAGGCGCTGTTGTTTCTGCTAACTCAGTGGCACAGCCAAGCGACGAGGATAAGGAATCCGAAGAAGAATTGGAAGAAGAATAAATTCCAATTAGATAAACTTTAATAAAAAGTAAAAATTGCGGCGTTGAATAATGAGACGGTTAAGAATTCTTAACCGTCTTAATTAATATTCATGCGGAGATGTATTTTTTTAATCATTATTTTCCTATTAAACAGAATCTTTCGGTACTTGCTTACTGTAAAAGCGATCTAAAATATCGGATTTCCACTGCTGACTTAATTGCTCCTCAAAAGTCTGCATTCTGGCTACTTCAGGAACTACTTCTTCCTCTATGTATTCGCTGTTATCTAACTTTTGAGTTTTAGTTGTGCTTTTATAGCGTGCTGATTTTTCTATCTTGTCGTCATCTGTTTTAGGAACTAACTGCATTAATAATTCCACAGCTACTGTAGGTAAAACAGAGCAGCCGCCATCGAGGAAAAAAGAAAAAGTTATATTACCTACTTGAATAATATCTCCGTCTTCAAGCTTTGTCGGTTGATAAATCTGTTCGCCATTGATATACGTACCGTTAGTACTGTTAAAGTCTATTAAATAAAACCCTTGTTCGATGTATCTAATAGCAGCATGACGGCGAGATACATATTGATTGTTGAGATGTATTCCGCTGTTGCGATCGCGCCCTATAATCCAAGTATGTTGAGACTGTAGCAAACTGTGACTTTTACCATCACGTAGATTTGTCGTCACATAAACCATATCGCCATTCATCACAGCCTGTATATAATGCGACTGTCTCTCCTTCAAGGAAAATTCAGATATATTTTCTAATTTAAGAATCTGCTCTAAGAGACTGCCATGATGTTCGTATAACTTAACAAATACCTGATATAAACTTAATCGCTTTTTTAGCTCTTCTGGAGCAGATTCGGGTGTTATGGGTGAGTCTTTCACCGATAAAAAATTAAACTCGCTAATATTGCTCATGACTAGTTGCTCTGGGCCTGAAATCAGGGACGATTAGTTATCTTATCTTCCATACCTATCTGTATTAACACTCACAACAGATTGGATGTAATAAAAAAAATACTACACATTAACCTACTTTCCATGACTAGAATCTAG
>JBCBQE010001081.1:0-2410 GCA_039820385.1 Cyanobacteria bacterium J06635_10 | reverse complement strand
TGTGTAGAGACGTAACAGTGTTACGTCTCCTGCAATGTGAAATCATAATTTCATATTACGATTGTGCAACGCCAAATATTGATTCGGCGTTCTTGCTGTGATGGGTGCAATTTTGGCTTTGCTTGCAGATTTAGTATCCCAGCTACCGGGAAGTGAGACTGTTTTACCTTTGAACTCCGTTACTGCTTTAATTGGTACTCCCGTTGTCATGTGGGTGATTTTGCATCGTCGTTCCCGTTTTTTTTGAATCAAGAAAAATCAATACTGATTCAACTTTAAAGTTAGTTGTAGTTATCATCAAAACCTAAAAAATTTTCTCCAAAAACAACTATGATTGGAAAATAACGATCGTCATTATCGTCAACAACCCCCGGCTTTAGCCTGGGAGCTTCCGGACTTGTTACCTTATGGGTACTAGTTTAGAGTAAGAGTTAAAGTATGGCGCATCCGCGCCACGCAAGCAACATACCAGGGGGAGGAGAGTGCCAGTCCCCTGCTCTATAACCGGGTGGTTAAACAGGTGTATGGGTTAAGCCAGTGCTGCTCGGATAGTTACCGGCTCTAAACATTGTCGTTACTCTGACGAGTCACAACGCGTACGCGCAGCGTCTCCCTTTGGGAGAAGGCTAACTTTACTTGGGGGTTAACAACCCATTGGAAATGCGACACGGTACGCTCAATGTACCTTTGTCGCTTTCCTCTCAGTTCTATAAGAACTGAGTTTCCAGCATCCTTCAATTTTTATGATATGTCCTCAGAAAATCCCACTAACAACACCGCATCTGCTGTTAAAACCTTAATTCAACGTCCCCGTCGGCTACGTCGTACTCCCGGATTACGTAGCATGGTACGAGAAAATCAACTAACTGTAGACGACTTGATATACCCGATGTTCGTCATGGAAGGGGAAAATCAAAAAACGGAAATCTCCTCTATGCCGGGATGTTATCGTTATACTTTGGACTTATTGCTCGAAGAAATCAAACAAGTTAGTGAATTAGGAATAAATGCGATCGCACTTTTTCCTCTGATTCCAGAAGCCAAAAAGGATGATGTTGGTACGGAAAGCTACAATCCCGATGGTTTGGTACAAAGAACCGTCAAAGCAATAAAACAAGCTGTACCGGACATAGTTGTGATTACCGATGTAGCTCTCGACCCCTTCAGTATTCACGGTCATGACGGTATTGTAGATGACAATGGAGTAATTTTAAATGACCCTACCGTAGAAGTATTGGTGAAAATGGCAGTTTCCCAAGCAGAAGCAGGTACGGATATAGTCGCACCTTCCGACATGATGGATGGTAGAGTCGGTGCGATTCGTCAAGGTTTAGATGCAGCAGGATACTTTCATGTGAGTATTTTGGCATACTCTGCTAAATATGCTTCTAGTTATTATGGACCATTCCGCGATGCCTTGGATTCAGCGCCGAAATTTGGGGATAAGAAGACTTATCAAATGGATGCAGCCAATGCAAGAGAGGCTTTAAAAGAAGTAGAGTTAGATATTGCCGAAGGTGCCGATATAGTCATGGTGAAACCTGCTTTGGCATACATGGATATTATTTGTCAGATTAAATCAAAAACAAATTTACCTGTAGCTGCATATAACGTCAGTGGAGAATATGCCATGATTAAAGCAGCCGCACAGCAGGGTTGGATTGATGAGAAAAAGGTGATTTTAGAAACTTTGACTAGTATGAAGCGGGCTGGTGCTGATTTGATTTTGACCTATTTTGCCAAAGAAGTTGCTTTGATGTTGCTTTAGTTAGTACGGGTGTCTTGGAATCTCCAAGACACAAACCGACTAAGCAAGCTTTTATCCAAAGGTAATGCAGTAATAGGGCAAGAATGAAATTGATTCTCAACTTAACAATTATTTACTATACTAAAAATAGTGTTAGTAATTATTGCTCGTTAGATAGTTAGTTGAAGGACTGTAAATACACCCTGTAATTAGATTTTATTTGTCTAATTTATCGGGTGATATTTTACTGCGTCTTGAATCATAAATATAAACTAATAACGAATAAGTAATAATTGTTAACTAAAAAGCAATGAAATTAAAATAATGACTTTATCTTTTCGTCCCGAATTAAATTCTGCCGAGGAAGTTGTTTCATCTTTGTCTACAGAAAATAGACCAACTGTCACGGATGCAGAAATGATGCAAGCTGTGAGAACTTTACTACTTGGATTAGGAGAAGATCCAGATAGAGAAGGACTCAAAGATACTCCTAAAAGAGTTGTGAAAGCCTTACAGTTTTTGACCAAGGGATACCATGAATCTTTAGACGAACTGTTAAATGGTGCAGTATTTTCAGAAGATGCCAATGAAATGGTATTGGTCAGAGATATTGATATTTTTAGTTCCTGCGAACACCATATTTTACCAATCCTTGGTCGCGCT
>JBCBQE010001080.1:0-2411 GCA_039820385.1 Cyanobacteria bacterium J06635_10 | reverse complement strand
ATTCCTCCAACTCGTCTTTACCAATGCTGAGTATCTCTAAGAAGAAACCTCCCCAGTAAAAGGTTGATTGTGTAGTAAGGAAGTATATATAGAATCAGTGAAAATCATGTAGAGACGTTGCAATGCAACGTCTCAGACATTTTCAGGAATAAAATATCAATTATTGGAAATATTCATCTATTGGCAATAGACCGAATGTAAAGGCAAAATAGATTCTTAGCAGGAGAAGCCCTCCTTTGCAGTTTTTAAGGATATTTGCTTACAGTAATGTGTCATTTATGAAAAATTTTCATCATAACTTGATTTTGTCTCGAATATTGGCTTCTAAATCAAAAATATTTTTGGGGAAAAAGCTTAGTCTAGTATTAATCAGTGCAGTAAGTATTGTTGGTGTTACCCATTTAACGTCGGTTAAACCAGCGGATGCGCAAGTTACTGTTAGTTCAATTGCAGTTAAAAATTTTGCAAATCCTCAATTAAAGCATACTTTTGAAGGGCATAAAGGAGCCGTTAAATCTTTAACTTTTAGTCCTGATGGTAGAATGCTTGTTAGTGGCGGTTCTGATAATGAAGGTATTATTCGTCTGTGGAATTTAAAGAAGAAGAAACGCCTGGGTGAGATTCGTAAAGCACATCAAGAATCGATTCAATCGCTATTGATTTCGCCAGACGGGAAGCATTTGGTTAGCTGTAGTACCGATAATTCCGTTAATATTTGGAGTTTGGAAAACTACAAATTTATCCGTTCTTTTCAAGGGCATACTAGTAATGTACTATCATTAGCAGTAACTCCGGATAGTAAAGTTCTCGTTAGCGGTGCTTTAGATGGAATCCGCATATGGGATTTACGAAAACAACGCCCTTTAGGAATATTAGCCCGCTTTGGTGACGTGATTCACGCCGTAGCTATTAGCCCTGACGGTAGAAAATTAGTCAGTGGGGATAGTAAAGGGGTTGTTAAACTGTGGGATTTGCAAACTGGGAGACTAATTCGCGGATATAAAGCTCATGCTCGCGAAGTCAAGGCTATAGAGTTTACTCCCAATGGAGATAACCTGATTACCGCTAGTAGCGATCGCACTGTAAAAATGTGGAATTTCAACTCAGGACAAGTATTGCATACTTTAAGAGGACATAATAACTCTGTAATTGCGATCGCTGTTAATCCTGATGGAAAAACTCTTGCTAGTGGTGGCAAGGATGGGATAAAAATCTGGGATTTAGCTACAGGTAATTTATTAAAGTCATTATACGGGCATTCAGACTGGGTAAGTTCCCTTGCTTTTAGCCCTGACGGCAAAATGCTTGCTAGTGGTGGATTTGATAAAACAGTTCGTCTTTGGGAAAATAAAGCACCAACATTAAATGCAAGATTAAAAAATCAAAAATAAAAATTTTCCTTACTATTAATTAGCTAATTAGGCAGGGGCATATACCAAATTATGTTCTATAAACTAAACGAGTAGGAATTTTAATTAAGAATTCTGTACCTGTTCCTACTGTAGAATTACAGCTAAGTTGTCCGCCATGTTTTTCTACTATAATTTGATGGCTGATGGATAAGCCTAAACCAGTACCTTTCCCAACTTCTTTAGTTGTGAAAAATGGATCGAATAGCTTGTTTAGTACTTCTTTTTTTATTCCGGGCCCATTATCATAAATACTGATAGATATCCATCCATCGTCTATAAGTTGAGTATTGATACAAATTTGAAAATCTTTACAAATATCTTCTTTTTCGCTTTCTGTTTTCCAGCCGCTATTACCTATTTGTTCTTCTAAAGCATCAATTGCATTAGCTATAATATTCATGAATACTTGATTTAATTGACCGGGATAGCAATCTATTTGTGGTAAATTGCCGTATTCTTTAATTATTTTAATATTAAGATGCTTTGGCTGAGCTTTTAAACGATTTTGTAAAATCATTAAGGTACTATCAATACCTTGATGAATATCAACCCGTTTGATTTCTGCTTCGTCTAATCGAGAAAATATTCTTAAGGATTGAACAATTTCTTGAATGCGTTCAGTTCCTACTTTCATAGAATTAATAATTTTATAAAAATCTTTCTTGATAAAATCTAATTCTTCAACGTCTATTTTCTGTTGAATTTGTTCGGGATAACTTGGATATTGCTGTTGATATAGTTCTATTAGTTTAAGTAGAGTTTCGCTGTATTCTTCCACGTAGATCAGATTAGCATCAATAAAGTTAACAGGATTATTAATTTCATGAGCAATACCCGCAACCATTTGACCTAAACTAGACATTTTTTCATTCTGAATTAATTGACTTTGGGTTTTCTTAAGCCGATGCAAAGTTTTTTGAAGATTTTCTATTGCTGTTTCTAAGCGATCTGACTGAGTTATGGTAGATTGTTCGGAAACGTCTAACAGTTGAGTTAATG
>JBCBQE010001079.1:0-2413 GCA_039820385.1 Cyanobacteria bacterium J06635_10 | reverse complement strand
ATTAACAAAATGCGTCATCCCGAATTTTTCAGCTAATTCGCGTTTCTTGGGATTAATATCTACACCGATAATCATATCGGCACCTACCATTTTTGCCCCTTGAATTACATTTAAACCGATACCACCCAAACCGAAAACTATAACTTTAGAACCAGGTTCCACTTTTGCCGTGTAAATAACCGCACCTATACCCGTAGTCACGCCGCAACCGATATAACATACTTTTTCAAAGGGCGCATCTTCACGAATTTTCGCGATCGCAATTTCTGGTAATACCGTATAGTTAGAAAAAGTTGACGTACCCATATAGTGGTAAAGCTTTTTGTCGCCAATAGAAAAACGACTGCTACCATCAGGCATTAAACCTTTACCTTGAGTACTGCGAATTGCTTGACAAAGATTAGTTTTTAAGCTTAAACAATATTCGCACTGACGACATTCGGGAGTATAAAGGGGAATAACATGGTCTCCCTTTTTAACACTGGTAACACCCTCTCCTACATCTACCACGATACCAGCACCCTCATGTCCTAAAATTGCTGGAAATAAACCCTCAGGATCTTTACCCGAAAGAGTGTAAGCATCGGTATGGCAGATACCGCTGGCTTTGATTTCCACCAATACTTCACCGTATTTAGGCCCTTCCAACTGAACCGTTTCAATACTCAACGGCTTTCCCGCATCATAAGCTACTGCTGCTTTGACTTCCACTGTTTGCCCTCTGATGATTAATTTCAACCAAGCTTCTTTATCGAGTGTATAGCGGAGAAGCCAAACCGAAATATTTTGTAATTTTTCTGCAAATTAATTATAGTTTTTGTTATCTTTAGAACTTACGCAACTGGCATATTTATTCTTGTCGGATGTGACACTTTAATCCATTTGAAGCAAAAAATAAGGTCTTTAGTGTCACGCACCAACACCCGTATTGTGACAATAGCGTAAGTCCCGATGTTATCTATCTCTAGTACATTTGTAATGTAAATTGAGCCTGGGGCATTGGAGATGGGATATTAAGAAATTAAATTAATGATGAGATAATGGAATAATAGGTCAGAATTAATATTTTTTTATTTTTTCTTCCCTCTTTCCCCTATCTCCCCCTCTCCCCCTCTCAAAATTACTCCATTACACAAGAAAGTTAAATTATCTATATTATTGATTGCTTATGAACCCTGCCCTAACTAAAATTGGCGCTCAAATGTCTCAACTTACCGGCGTGAGAGCGATTATGAAAGATATTAGAGAAACTTTACGCGCTGGAATAGGGCAGGAGTTGATCAATTTGAGTGCAGGTAATCCGTTGATTTTACCTGAAGTCGAACAACTATGGCGCGATTGCACTGCCGAACTTTTATCTAGCGCTGAGTATGGTGAAGTTGTTTGTCGTTATGGCGATTCTCGGGGTTACTCACCTTTAATAGAAGCAGTCGCTTCATACTTTAACAAACGATACGGTTTAAATCTCACCGAAAGCAATGTTTTAATTACCCCCGGTAGTCAAACTCTTTATTTTTACGCTGCAAATGTATTCGGTGGTTATACTAACGATGGCAATCTCAAACAAATTGTTCTTCCTTTGAGCCCCGACTATACCGGATACGGTGGAGTAAGTTTAGTTCAAGAAGCTTTATTTGCTTATAAACCAACTTTAGATATTGATACAGCTGGCCATAGATTTAAATATCGTCCCGACTTCAGCCAGCTATCAATTACAGAAAATACCGGTTGCGTTTTATTTTCTCGTCCCTGTAATCCCACCGGTAACGTCGTCACAGACGAAGAAGTCGAAAAAATCGCCGCGATCGCAGCAACATCCAATGTACCAGTTTTAATTGACTCCGCCTATGCACCTCCTTTCCCAGCTTTGAACTATACCGATATGACACCAAGTTTCGGTGACAATATTTTGCATTGCATGAGTTTATCAAAAGCTGGATTACCAGGAGAAAGAGTTGGTATCGTAATTGGCAACGAAAATTTAATCAAGCCATTGGAATGTTTCCAAACAAATGCTGCTATACATTCATCCCGGTATGGACAAGCTATAGCCGCTCTTGCAATTAATTCTGGGAAATTAGCACACATTAGCGAAACCGTTATTCGTCCTTTTTATCAAAACAAATTTACGGTTTTAGAAAGCACTTTAGAAGCAGCAATGCCCGATAATTTACCTTGGTTCCTACATCGCGGTGAAGGAGCTATTTTTGCTTGGTTGTGGTTGCAAGACTTACCCATCAGCGATTGGGATTTTTACCAACAACTCAAAACAGTCGGTGTAATAGTTGTCCCCGGAAACTCCTTCTTCCCCGGTTTACATGAAGAATGGGAACACAAACACCAATGTTTCCGCGTCAGCCTCACCGGCAGTGACGAAGAAATCAAAACTGGAATGCAGCGTTTAGCAAAAGTA
>JBCBQE010001078.1:0-2416 GCA_039820385.1 Cyanobacteria bacterium J06635_10 | reverse complement strand
TTTAACGCAGAGGAATAAGGAGGTAAGCGCAGAGAGACGCAGAGTTTTTTTGATACTGGTAATTTTTATCAAAAACACAGTATTTTGTATCATTACTGGCGTGTTTTTTTAGACAGGCAAATGTACTATTTTGAGAAAGGTAAATGTATGACAGCGATTTCCTCAAAATAACCTGCTGAATTCAAATTACCAATTGGAACTAATCGATTTCCGAGCCTTGCACTTATGTCTACAGATTTCTTCTCCTGGATTTTGTCACCAATATCAGAATTATCTGCTGCTTATTTTCAACAGTGGCTTCATGCTGTTGAAAAGACGGAAGAATTTTCAGTTGAGAGTTCTTCTAATGTGGAATTAGCGCAATCAAACACTAGCAGAAATTTATCAAATTAAGGGAGGGGAAGCGAATGAGTCAAAATAATGAAAAAATTGATTATCGTTCGTTGCTGCAAGATGCATTGGTGGAAATGCGATCGCTACGGGGTAAGTTAGAAGCAGCACAACAAGCCAGAAATGAACCAATTGCAATTATTGGAATGGATTGTCGGTTCCCTGGTGGTGCAAATTCTCCCGAAGCTTATTGGGAATTGTTGCGAGAAGGAATTGATGCAATTACTGAAGTTCCCAGAGAACGTTGGTTAATTGATGATTATTACAATTCTGACCCGGATGTTCCAGGGAAAATGTATACTCGTTACGGCGGATTTATCGATAATGTTGATAAATTTGACCCGCAATTTTTCGGTATATCTCCCCGCGAAGCCACGAAAATGGACCCGCAACAGCGTTTGTTATTGGAGGTCAGTTATACAGCCTTAGAACGCGCTGGTCAATGCGTACAAGAATTAAATGGTAGTCAGACAGGGGTTTTTATTGGCATCAGCTTCGATGATTATGCCAAATTCAGCCTTAATTCAGGTGATTTAAATAGTATTGATGCTTACAGCAGTTTGGGTAATACCCGCAGTATAGCCGTAGGACGTTTATCCTATGCATTGGGTTTGCAAGGACCTACAATGCAATTAGATACAACCTGCTCTTCTTCATTACTCGCGACTCATTTAGCTTGTCAGAGTCTCCGCAATCAAGAATCTAATTTAGCGCTTGCTGGTGGAGTGAGTTTAATGCTTTCTCCAGAACCAACCATTGGTTTCTGTAAATTGAAAGCATTAGCACCAGACGGACGTTGTAAAACCTTTGATGCGAATGCTAATGGTTACGTTAGGGGAGAAGGATGTGGAATTATTGTACTCAAACGGCTTTCAGATGCAATTAACGATCGAGATAATATTCTGGCAATAATTCGAGGTTCAGCAGTTAACCACGACGGACAAAGTAACGGTTTAACTGCTCCCAATGGTTCAGCACAAGAAAGTGTAATTCGACAAGCGATAAAAAACGCTCAAGTCAAACCACTACAAATTCAATACGTCGAAACCCATGGAACGGGTACGAGTTTGGGAGATCCAATTGAAGTTCTAGCACTAGGGAAAGTACTCGGTGAAGGTAGAACAGAAGATAATCCTTTAACAATTGGTTCGGTAAAAACCAACATCGGACATTTAGAAGCAGCAGCGGGAGTCGCTAGCATAATCAAAGTAATCCTAGCGCTAGAGAATAAACAAATTCCTCCCCATTTAAATTTTCAAAAACCAAATCCTCATATACCTTGGTCAAGATTACCTATTAATATTCCAAGTGAAGCTACACCTTGGAATATTGGTAGTGAAGAAAAACGTTTAGCTGGTATTAGTTCCTTTGGAATGAGCGGTACGAATGCTCATGTGGTATTACAAGGTGTAGAGACGTTATACATAACGTCTCCCCAGCAATCAGAAAACACAACAGAACAATCAAAACAACGTCCCCTACATTTACTGACATTATCAGCAAAGACAGAGCAAGCGTTATCGGAACTTGTAAAGAATTACCAAGAATACTTGACAAATAATGCTGATATTGAATTTGCGGATATTTGTTTTAGTGCGAATACAGGGCGATCGCATTTTCAACATCGTTTAAGTATCGTTGCTGAATCTACACAAGATGCAATAGAAAAATTAACACACAAAACTGATGAGACGTTATGTATAACGTCTCTACACAATGGTTCTGTTTTTGCCGGAACAACATCTAATAAACGTCCTAAAATCGCCTTTTTCTTCAGCGCAGAAAACAGTGAATATATAAACATAGGTTGGGAATTATATCAAACCCAACCAACTTTCAAACAAGCTTTAGATGAATGCAACAAAATCCTAAAATCACTACTTAACCTAGATTTACTAACTCTTGTAAGAGGGAATAGGGAGCAGGGAATAGGGAATAGGGAACAAATAAAAGATACTACTTTATTCGCGATACAATACGCTTTATATCAATTATGGACATCTTGGGGTGTGTATCCTTCGGTAGT